>RFHH01000053.1 GCA_003696075.1 Acidobacteriota bacterium | reverse complement strand
GCCGAGGGCAACCCCCCACGGGCGGCGCCCCGTGCCGCGCGCCGATACCCTGAGAGCGATGGGGGCACTTCGAGCGGCGGTTCTTTTCGACGTGGACGGCACGCTCATCGACGCGCGCGGGGCGGGCCGCCGCGCTCTCGCGCGCGCCGCGAGCGTCGCCTTCGCCGTCCCCGAGAGGGCGGCCGGTGAGGCCCTCGCGGCGATCGACTTTCGCGGGGCGACCGACCGGGGGATCACGCTCGCGCTGGCGACCGCCCTCGGGCGGCGGCCCGGCGAGCGGTTCCCCGAGCTCCTCGAGGCCTACGTCCGATTCCTGGAAGAAGAGATGCGGGCGGCGGAACGGCGGCTGCTGCCCGGGGTCGGCGCCCTGCTCGCGCAACTCGAGGCTCGCCGGCAGATCTCGGTCGGGCTGCTCACCGGCAACTTCCGGCGTGCCGCACGGATCAAGCTCGCCCCGTTCGGCCTGGACCACCTGGCCGACCGGCCGGGCGGCTTCGGCGAGGACGGGCTCGATCGGCGGGACATCGCGCGAGCGGCGGTGCGCCGGATCGGGGCGCTGGGAATCCCGCCGCGGCGGGTCCTGGTGGTGGGGGACACGCCGCGGGACGTCCGGGCCGCCCGCGCGGCCGGCGCCCGGGCGGTGGCCGTGGCGAGCGGGTGGACTCCGCGGGACGAGCTGGAAGGCTGCGGCGCGGAGATCGTCCTGACCGACCTCAGCGAACCGCACTCGCTCCTGGGGCTGGTCGACGGCATGAACTCTCAATCTTGACGAATCGCCGGTTTTCGATGGACATCTCGCTGAATTTCGTGGGTTTTCCTGCAAACTGAACCAGAAAATCGCCCATTTCGTCAATTTTTTTCGTTCATCCTGTTGACGGAACGGCGGCCCGGTCCTAAGCTGCGCCCTTCCTTGTGCCGGGGCCACCCGGGCGGAGGCCGACATGCCGAGAACCGAGAAAGAGGTGCGCGACATCCTGGCGGAGGAGAAGGTCCGCTTTCTGCGGCTCGTCTTCTCCGATATCCACGGCGTGATCAAGAACGTCGAGGTGCCGGACAGCCAGTTCGACAAGGCGCTGGCCGGCGAGATCCTCTTCGATGGCTCGTCGATCGAGGGCTTCGTCCGCATCCAGGAGTCGGACATGCTCCTGAAGCCCGATCTCGACTCGCTCCGGGTGTTCCCGCAGGAGGGAACCGACCGCGTGGCGATGCTGATCTGCGATGTGGCGAATCCTGACGGCAGCCCCTTTGCCGGGGATCCCCGGTACGCGCTCCGGCGGACATTGGAGCGGGCGCGGGCGATGGGGTTCGAGTCGATGATGGGACCGGAGGCCGAGTTCTTCCTCTTCCATCGCACCGCCGAGGGGACCGCGACCACGCGCACCCACGACCGCGGCGCCTACTTCGATCTGGCCCCGGTGGACGCCGGCGAGGATGCCCGGCGCGAGATCGTCAACATCCTGGAGCAGATGGGCTTCGAGGTCGAGGCCGCGCACCACGAGGTCGCCCCCGGCCAGCACGAGATCGACTTCAAGTACGCCGACGCCCTCACGACCGCCGACAACCTGTTGGTCTTCCGGCACGTCGTGCGCAAGGTCGCCCTGAAGTTCGGCCTCCACGCCACGTTCATGCCGAAACCTCTCTTCGGCGAGAACGGGTCGGGGATGCACGTCCACCAGTCGCTGTTCGACCGGGAGGGGCGGAACGCCTTCGACGATCCGGAGGGCGAGTACGGTCTCTCCCGGATCGCCTTGTCGTACATCGGGGGCATCCTCGACCACGCCAAGGCCATTTGCGCCGTGACCAATCCGACGGTCAACTCCTTCAAGCGCCTCGTGCCCGGCTACGAGGCGCCCACCAACATCGCCTGGTCGGAGCGGAACCGAAGCCCGCTGGCCCGCGTGCCCGCGCGGCGCGGTGTCGCGACCCGCGTCGAGGTGCGGATGCCGGATCCCTCGTGCAATCCGTACCTCGCCTTCGGCGTCATGCTGCGGGCGGGCCTCGACGGCATCGAGCGGAACCTCGATCCCGGTCCGCCGGTCAACAAGGACATCTTCCGGATGAGCGACCGGGAGAAGAAGCGGCTCAAGATCGACAACCTGCCACCCGATCTCTACGCGGCCGTCCGGGCCCTCCAGAAGGACAAGGTGATCCTCGACGCCCTCGGGGAGCACATCGCCACCCACTTCATCGAGGGGAAGCTTCGCGAGTGGCAGGAGTACATCACGATCGTGCATCCCTGGGAGGTCGAGCGTTACCTCCAGACGTTCTGAGACCGGGCGCGGCTCCCTCGAGGGGCCGCGCCTTTTTCGCCGGCAGAGCCGCCTCCCGTCTCCGCCGGAGATGCCGGGGGCGCCGGCAGCGGGCGGATACGGCAACGCCGTTCGGCATCGCGATCACCGCGCGGGAATTCACCGGCACGCATCGGGCGGTTCGCCCCGGAGGCGGGGTGGTGTCGCCAGGTCGGGGATCCCGCCGCAGGACCGCTCCCGGCGGCGCGGTCTCGTGTGTTCCCTGCAGGAACCGGCCGGCCCCGTCGCTCGAAATCGCCGGGCCTCCGGGAATCGGTCACCGGCGCCGACACCTCGCTCTCCGCGCGGCCGCAAGCGGTCGGGGGATCCGGGTGTGACGCTCGAGGAACCGGCGCTTCTTCCCCCAAACATCATCGGCGCCGGGCGCCGGCGGCGGACTCGTCGGATTCGAAAGGTCGTCGGATTCGAAAGAAGAAGTGGGCGATTCGGACCGGACGGGACTGCCGGCAGCCGGCGACGGCCCGAATCCTTCCGGGACTCGAGCCCGTTCGGCACCGTCAGGATCGCACCTCGCTATTCAGGAGGCCGCGTACGCAGCAGGCCGGCCCGCGTGGGCCGACTCGAACCGGGAACTCGCGCGCGGCTCGGCCGCCACCGTTTCCGCGACCGGACTCGCCTCCGGGACGGTTCGCCTCGTCCGGCAGGCGCTTGTTCCCTCGAGTGTTTCCGCCCGCGCCACCGGCCGGCGCGGGCCTCCCGGAAGCGGTCAGGCGGACAGTCCGTGCTGCTTGTAGGCACCCAGGATGGCGAAGCTCTTCTGGGCCTCGACCGCCATCCAATTGCGGTACACGCGCTGCCGGGTCAGGTCGAGCGTGTAGCTCTCGCCCTCCCACTTGAAGTTGACGAACTCGGGCTTCTTCACCGCCGTCCGCCGAGCCGGCTTCTTGCTACGGGTGGAACGCTTGGCCATGGTCATCCGGTCTCCGGTCCCGCCCTCGTCGGGCGTTTCGCCACCCCTTGCCCAGCAATCCTCTTGCCAGCGGGCCCCGCAGGGGCTTTCAATCGTAAGATCCTTACTTGCAACGAGTTACAAACAGAGGCCGCCCTGGGCAGGGCCCGGCCGCAGCAGAAAATAGGCCAATTACACCCCTTTTTCTTGTTTCTGGGTCAATTCGGCCCTATTCTTCGGGTGACGTGAGCCCGCAGCCCAACGCTCCTTCTTTTCCCCACTCCTCCGAGGCGTCGATCGCCGTCGTCACCACCGACCCCGTCCTGCGCCGCCGGCTGGTGTCCCTGTGCCGGGAAGAAGGACACGAGGTGACCGCCGCCGACGATCCGGAGCGCGTCCTGGACCTGGCGCGCTCCGGACGGCTCGACATCGTCCTCCTGGACGCCACGCCTCCCGGAGGGCCGCTCCCCCGGCTCCTCCCGGAGATCGCGCGGCTGCCCGACGGGCCGGCGCCGCTTCTGATCGCACCGCCGGCGGGGCCGAAGGCGATCTTCGACCTCCTCGACGCCGGTGCCCAGGATGTCCTCCACCGCCCGCCCCATCCGCTCGAACTCCGGCTGCGAATCCGGCAGGTCCTCGACCGCCGGGACCTCGACCTGCACGTCGCGGGTCTGGAGGAGGCCATCACCGAAAGGTCGCGGCGATCGTTCAGCACGCGGCAGCTGGTGAGCGCGTCGCCGGCGATGCAGGAGCTGGTCCGGACGCTCGACCGGGTGGCGAAGATGCGCACCACCGTGCTGATCCGCGGGGAGAGCGGCGTGGGCAAGGAGCTCGTCGCCCGGGCGATCCACTTCCGCTCGCCCCGCCTCGAGGCGCCGTTCATCCCGATCAACTGCGCAGCGCTCCCCCCGCATCTCATCGAGTCGGAGCTCTTCGGCCACGAGCGCGGGGCGTTCACCGGAGCGGTGAGCCGCCGAGCCGGGAAATTCGAGCTGGCCCACCGGGGCACGCTCTTTCTCGACGAGGTCGCCGAAACGGATCTGCCGACGCAGGCCAAGCTCCTCCGCGTCCTCGAACAGCAGGAGTTCATGCGGGTGGGCGGGACGAAACCGGTCCGCGTGGACGTCCGCCTGGTGGCGGCGACCAACGCGGACCTCGAGCGCCTCGTCCGGGAGGGGAGATTCCGGGAGGACCTCTACTACCGCCTGAAGGTGGTGACCCTGGTCGTGCCGCCGCTCCGGGAGCGGCGGGAGGACATCCCCGAGCTCGCTTCGTCGATTCTCGACCAGATCTGCCGCCGGAACGGCCTGCCCCCGAGGCGGCTCACCGCCGCCGCCCTCGACCGATTGTGCGCCTACGGCTGGCCGGGCAACGTCCGCGAGCTCATGAACACGCTCGAAGCGGTGGTCGTGGCCACGCCGGCGACGACGATCGACGTGGAACACCTCCCGCCGCCCCTCCGTGACCCCGGTGCGGAAAGCGGTGCCGCGCCGGCGCAGATCCCGGTGGACCGCTCCCTGCGAGAGATCGAAGCCGAGGCGATCCGGGCCGCTCTGATGGCCGAGCGGGGCTCGCGCACGCGCGCGGCCGCACGCCTGGGGATCGCGGTGAGAACTCTGCGCCGGCGGATAAGGGCTCTCGGTCTCGATCGGGAGTTGCCCGCGCGTCCCGGCCGCCCCCGATCGCGGAGCTCTTCGACGCGCTGAATCGTCTTCGAACGGTCTCAAATCGTTCGGATCGAGCGCGACACCTCTTGACAAGCGACAAACTAACCAACCATATTTCGGACGGTGTCGTACGACCACCCGCCGTGCGGGGAGAGATCCGCACGGTGAACCGCGCGGGGACGCCCGCGTGAACGAACGCCCGCATCGACAGGATGCGCGGCAAGAGGAGGACCGAAGCGATGGCCACCCGCAAGAAGGCGCGCAAGGCGGCCAAGCGCAAGACGACGAAGCGCAAGGCCACCAAGCGCAAGAAGGCGACCAGGCGCAAGAAGGCCACCAAGAGGAAGGCCACCAAGCGCAAGAAGGCGACCAAGCGCAAGGCCACCAAGAGGAAGGCCACCAAGCGCAAGACCACCAAAAGAAAGACGAAGAAGACCGCGCGCTAGCGCAAAAGGACGCACTAAATAAACCCTCTCAAGGGAAAGCCGGGCGCCCGTTCGGGCGCCCGCTTTTTTTCGCCCGCAGTCCCAGAGCAAGTCTTTTGTTTTCAAGACCTTGCCAAGCACGGGGCGGCCCGGCGGCGCCGGGAAGCCGGACCGTCCGGGGTGCAGGCGAACGCCCGCCGGATCGGACGCACCACCCGCGGCATTGCGGCGCGGACGGCGTCCGGGCAAGCTCGCCGGCATGCCGCGCGCTCACGTCTTGCTGGTGAACCTCGGCACGCCGGAGGCCCCCACGGAGGCGGCCGTCCGCGCTTTCCTCGACGAGTTCCTGAGCGACCCCTCCGTGGTCGATCTCCCCCGATGGATCTGGCTTCCGCTGCTCAGGCTGATCGTGCTCCGGCGCCGGCCGGAGCGCGTCGCGCGCCAGTACGCCTCGATCTGGAGCGCCGAGGGATCTCCGCTCGAGGTCGGCACCCGCAGGATCGCCCGCGCCCTCGCCGCCCGTCTCGGCGCGCGGGCCGCGGTGGAGCCGGCCTACCGATACGGACGCCGTCGGGTCGACGAGCGCCTGGAGGCGGCTCTTGCCCGAGGGCGGAGCGCCGTCGTGCTGCCGCTCTTTCCGCAGCCGGCGCGCGCCACGACCGGCACGATCGCCGAGCTGGCCGAGGAGACGGCACTCCGGATCGGAGCCCGGGACCGGCTGCGGTTCGCCGTCCCGGCATGCGACGCCAGCGGATACGTGGAAGCGCTCGCCGACAGGTGCCGCGAGGCCTTCCGCGCGAGCGGCGGATCGCCGGATCGTCTGGTCGTCTCCTTTCACGGACTCCCGGTCCGCCAGGACCGGCGGGAAGGCGGTCGCTACAGCGAAGCCTGCCGGCGCACCTTCGCGGCGTTGCTCCGGGCGCTCGACTGGCCGGAAGAGCGGGCGCACATCGCCTACCAGTCCCGGTTCGGACCGGGACGATGGCTGTCCCCGGCGACGGAGGCGGTTCTGCGCGACCTCGGCCGGCAAGGCGCGGGGCACGTGGCGGTGGTCTGCCCCGGCTTCCTCACCGACGGACTGGAGACGATCGAGGAAATCGGCGTGCGGGGCGCTCGCATCCACGCGGCCGCGGGAGGAGGGCGGTTGACGCTCGTGCCGGCGGTCGCCGATCACCCCCGTTTCGTCGAGGAGCTGGCGCACCTCGCCGAGGCGGCGCTGGACTCCCTCGCGTCCCCGGCCGTCCCGCCGTAGGAGCGCTGCCGCGGAGGGCGCCGGGCGCCACGTCCTCCCCCCCGCGGCCCGGTCGCTCGCGGCCGCCGGTTTTTTTTCGGGCGGTGACACGTCTGTGACACATCGCGACCGTTCTGCTCGCATCATGTGAGGCGAGCGGGGGACGGCGCCCGGGGCGCCACCGGCCCGCGGGTGCCCCGGACCGTCCCCCCGCTCGCCCTCCCCGAGTCGACCTGCCGAAAGCCGCAGCGCGCCGGGTGGACCCGGCGGGAGCCGCCGATGAACCGGATCGGACTCGTGAGCGTCACGTGGCGGAAGGGGGGGCCCGAGCGGCTCGCCCAGTTCACGGTTCCCGAGGCGGAGAGGGAGGCTGCCCTCGTGCGCCTCGCGGAGCGCGCGGGGCTGGACGAGGCCGTCTACATCGCCACCTGCAACCGCGTCGAGGTCGTCTTCGCCGGCGACGGCCGCACACCGCTGGCCGCGTACCGCCCCCGCATCTTCACCGAACTCGCCGGGCGGCGCCCGGAGCCCGGGGAAGCGGAACGGACCTTTCACGAGTGGGCCGGGGAGGGTGCGGCCGAGCATCTGCTCCTGGTCACCGCCGGGCTCGACTCCGCCCGCGTCGGCGAGACGGAGATCGCGGGGCAGGTGCGGCGCGCCTACGACACGGCGCGCCGGGCGGGTCTGGTCGGACCGCGCCTCGAGCTGCTCTTCGAAGAGGCTTTCCGTGTCGCCGGGCTCGTCCACCGGAGCACGCAGATCGGCTGCGGGCGGGCGTCGCTCTCCGAGATCGCCATGGAGCATCTTCGGACGCGGCTGAGCCGGACGGGTGGGGCGGTGGCCCTCGTCGGGGTGTCCGACATGACGCGGCGCTGCGCGAAGGCGCTCAGCGACGCCGGCGTGCCCTTCTTCGTCGTGAACCGCACGCCCGCGAAAGCGGCGGCGCTGGCGGGAGAGCACGGCGGCACGCCCCTCCCCCTGGACCGCTTCCGCGAGGCGCCCCCGGAGGTGGAGGCGGTGCTGCTCGCGACCGGCGCGCCGGGCCCGGTCCTCGACCGCGCCGCGCTCGAGCGCCTGGCCGGGCGCACGCCGTCCGGCGAAGCACCGCTCGTGGTCGACATGGCGGTGCCGCCCGACGTGGATCCGGAGGACGCGCGCCTGGCCGGCGTTCCGCGCGTCGGCATGGCGGAGATCATCGCGGAGGCGGAGAGGAACCGGGAGCGGCGGTTGGAGGAGATGGCGGAGGCCCGCGAGCTGGTGGACGAGGCGCTGCTCGACCTCCGCCGGAGGCTGGCGGAACGCCTCCTCGCCCCCTGGATCGCCGCGGTCCAGCGGCGATACCGGCAGACCGCCCTGGAAGGAGTCGAGCGCCTGTTCCGCCGTGACCTCAAGCACCTCCAGCCGGACATGCGCGAACCGCTCCGCCGCTGGGCGGAAACGCTGGCGCGGCGGTTCGCGCACCTGCCGACGAACGGCCTGCGCGGCCTCGCCCGCGAGATCGGTCCCGAGGCGGTTCAGGCCTTCTTCTCGCACGCCGAAGACGAAGCTCTCCTGCGGAACGTCCGAGAGCTCACCGCCGGCCACCCCGCGTTCCTGATCCCGGTCGGCGAGGAGGAGGAGGGATGAAGATCCGCCTGGGAACCCGCGGATCGCGCCTCGCTCTGGCCCAGGCCCGGGATGTCGCGCGCCGGCTCGCCGCCTCGGGACACGAGGCGGAGATCGTGATCGTCCGGACGAGCGGCGACCAGCGGCGGGATGCGCCGTTCGCCGAGATCGGTCCGGCAGGGGTGTTCGTGGTGGAGCTCGAGCGAGCGCTTCTCGACGGCCGCGTCGACATCGCCGTGCATTCCTACAAGGACGTGCCGTCCCTAAGCCCGGCGGGGCTGTCGATCGTCGCCGTTCCGGAGCGGGTCGATCCGCGCGACCTTCTCCTCGTGAGGGAAGCCTCGGCCGCCGGGGGAGAAGGCACGCTCCCGCTGAAGCCGGGGGCCACCATCGGGACCGCCTCGATGCGGCGACGCGCCTGGATCCGGGCGGAGCGGCCGGACCTCACCACCGCCCTCCTCCGCGGCAACTTGCCGACGAGGATCCGCCGGCTGGCCGAGGGAGATTTCGACGCGATCGTCCTGGCAGCGGCCGGGATCGAGCGGCTCCGGCGCGCCGAGGGGGCCGGCGCTCTCCCCTTGGACGGCATCCGCGTGGTCCCGCTCGACCCGGAGCGCTTCGTTCCGGCGCCGTCGCAGGGGGCGATCGCCGTCCAGGCGCGCGCGGACGACGATGCGATCCGGACGGCGTGCGAAGCGCTCGACGATCCGGCGGCGCGGCGCGCGGTCCGGGCCGAGCGGCGCCTCCTCGAGATGGTCGAGGGGGGCTGCAGCGTGCCGTTCGGCGCCTACTGCCGGCCGGCGGGCGAAACGGCGCTGGAGCTGATCGCCCGCCTCGAGCGCGGCGGGAGGATCGTGGACGCCCGGGCTCGAGGGGAAGACCCGGATGCGCTGGCGGCCGAGGTCTTCCGGCGTCTCACCGGCGGCGGGGGCGGCGATGATTGACCTCTCCGGCAAGCGCCTGCTGGTCACGCGCGCCGCCGAGGACGCGCCGGAGTGGGCCCGCGAGATCGCGCGGGCGGGAGGACGGCCGGTGATCCTCCCGTGCGTGGTGGTGGAGCGGCTGACCGACAGGGATACCGCGGCAGCGCTTCGCGGGGCGCTTCGCGGCGCCGCCTGGCTCGCCCTCGCCTCGCGGCGAGGAGCGGAGGCGGCGGCGGATCTGGTCGGCGGCGAACTTCCCCCTTCGGTGAAGATTGCGGCCGTCGGTCCGTCGACCGCCGCCGCGGCCCGCCGGCGCTTCGGGCGGTGCGACCTCGTTCCGCCCGAGGCCACCGGAAGGGGCCTCGCCATCGCTCTCAGGCAAGCGCTGAGCGCTTCCCGGGAAAAGGCGCCGGTCGTCGTGGCCGCGGCCGACCGGGGCCGGAGGGAGATCGAGGAGATTCTCGCCCCCGAGGGCGTGGAGGTGCGGCGCGTGGCGGTCTACCGTTCCCGCCCGGCGCCGCCGGCCTCGCCACGCCGCCGGCTGGGGCGTGACGAACTGGACGCCGTGCTGCTCGCGAGCCCCTCCGCGGTTCGCGGGCTCCTCAACCAGGCCGAGGTCGATGCGCGCCTGCCGCTCGTCACCATCGGCCCGACCACGAGCGAGGCCGTGCGTCACGCCGGGCTCCGCGTCGCCGCCGAGGCGCGCCGTCCCGGAATCCACGGCCTGCTGGAGGTGGTGCCATGACCGAACTGAAAGTCTCCGGATTGGAAACGACGACGCCGGGCCGCTCCAGGCCGCGGCGCCTGCGCCGCAGCGCCGCCCTGCGCGACCTCTGCGCCGAGACGCGGCTGTTCGCCGACCGCCTGGTGATGCCGCACTTCGTCCTCCCGGCCGATCGCGGTGCGGAGGAGATCCCGTCCATGCCGGGGATCGAAAGGTACGGCCTCGACGATCTCCTCGCGCGCGTGGCGAAGGACCTGGAGCTCGGGATCCGGACGGTGCTCCTGTTCGGCATCGCACGCCCGGGCGCGAAGTCGCCGACGGGCGATCACGCCGCCGATCCCGAGGGCGCGGTCCCGCGCGCCGTCGCTGCGCTCAAGAAGCGGTTCGGCGCCGATTTGACGGTCATCACCGACGTCTGCCTGTGCGCCTACACCGACCACGGGCACTGCGGCGTGCTGTCGGGAGGCGACGTGGACAACGACGCCACCCTGGCGCCTCTCGCGCGGATGGCGCTCGCCCACGCCGAGGCCGGCGCGGACGTGGTGGCCCCCTCCGACATGATGGACGGCCGGGTCGCCGCCATCCGGGACGCTCTCGACTCGAACGGCTTCACGAACGTGGGGATCCTCTCCTACGCCGTCAAGTACGCCTCCGCCTACTACGGGCCGTTCCGCGACGCCGCGGACTCGGCGCCCGGCAAGGGCGACCGCCGCGGGTACCAGATGGACCCGAGGAACGCGCGGGAAGCGCTGCGCGAAGCGGCGCTCGACGAGGAGGAGGGCGCGGACATGCTGATGGTCAAACCGGCCCTGGCCTATCTCGACGTCATCCGCCGCGTCCGAGAGGTCTCGACCCTCCCGCTCGCCGCGTACAACGTGTCCGGGGAGTACTCTCAGGTGAAGGCCGCGGCGGCCCGCGGTTGGCTCGACGAGGCTGCGATCGTGCGGGAGAACCTCCTGGCGATCGCACGCGCCGGCGCCGATGTGATCATCACCTACCACGCGCGGGACGCACTCGCTGGGGGTTGGCTGTGAGTGCCGGACCGAACAGCCGTAACCTGTTCGACCGCGCCCGGCGGGTGATACCGGGCGGTGTCGACTCACCGGTCCGGGCCTTCCGGGCCGTCGGCGGTATCCCCCCCTTCATCAGGCGGGGCGCGGGGGCGGAGGTCGAGGACGAGGACGGGCGGCGTTTCGTCGATTTCGTCGGCTCGTGGGGACCACTGATCCTCGGCCACGCCCATCCCGAGGTGGTCGACGCGGTGCGCCGCGCGGCCGGCGAGGGAACGACGTTCGGCGCCCCGTGCCGCGCCGAGGTGGAGCTGGCGGAGACCGTCGTGCGGCTCTACCCGGGCCTCGAGCAGGTGCGCTTCGTCTCCTCCGGGACCGAGGCCACCATGAGCGCCATCCGCCTCGCGCGCGGCTTCACCGGCCGGGACCCGGTGGTGAAATTCTCCGGCTGCTACCACGGGCACGCCGACCACCTGCTCGTCTCCGCCGGCTCGGGCCTCGCCACGTTCGGCACGCCATCCTCCGCCGGTGTCCCCGAGCCCTTCGCCCGCCTCACCCGCGTGCTCCCGCTCGACGACGAGGAGCGGTTCCGCGCGCTGATGCGCGATGAGGGGGAGCACGTGGCAGCCGTCATCGTCGAGCCGATTCCGGCGAACAACGGCCTTCTGGTGCAGCGCGCCGACTTTCTCCGCGCGTTGCGCGAGGAGACGGAGCGGGCGGGAGCCCTGCTCATCTTCGACGAGGTCATCAGCGGCTTCCGCGTCGGACCGGGTGGCGCGGCCGAGCGCACGGGCGTGACCCCCGACCTCGCCACGTTCGGCAAGGTGATCGGCGGCGGCCTTCCGGTGGGCGCCTTCGGCGGCCGCCGGGAGATCATGGCGCGCCTGGCGCCCGAGGGGGACGTCTACCAAGCGGGCACGTTGTCGGGAAATCCGGTGGCGATGGCGGCGGGACTGGCCACACTCCGGGTTCTCGAGCGCGAGCGCGGCTGGGAGCGCCTGGAGGAACTCGGACGGCTTCTCGACGAAGCGCTGGCGCCCGTGCTCGCCGCCGCGCCGGTGCCCGCCCGGCTCGTGCGGGTGGGCTCGATCTTCTGGCTTTGTTTGCAGGAGGGGGATCCGCCGCGATCGGCCGAGGCGATCGCCCCCGAGGCGGCCGCCCGCTACCGGGCCCTCTTCCACGCCCTCCTGGAGCAAGGCATCCAGCTCGCCCCTTCCGCCTACGAGGTCGGTTTCCTGTCGCTCGCCCACGATCGGCACCACCTGGAGAAGTTGGCCGGTGCCCTTCCCGGGGCGCTGGCCGCCGCGGCGAGCGCCGGCTGAGGGAGGCGGCATGCGGGCGCGGCGGCGCAACGTGCGGATTCTCCAGGTGGGATTCCTGGCGTTGCTGGTCGTCTGCTGCGCCCAGGTGCTCTGGTGGGTACTGGACGAGGCGCGCTACACCCGCCGCGTCGCCGAATTCGACGAGCAGCTTCTCTCCCAGCAGGCACAGGCGGCGCACGTCATGCTCCAGCTCGGCTACCCCGCGGACCAGGTGGCCGAGTTGTTTCCGAACCTGGACGTGGAGCGGTCCGCTCCCCGGGCGCGGATCTCGCGGGCGCTCCGCGAGCGGCTCCGGCGCGACCGCTGGCGCCGGCTGAACCGCTACGGGTGGGAGGCGGGATTCTTCCTGCTCGTGCTCTTCGCCGGAATGAGCGTCCTCGGCCGCGCCCTGCGCGAGGAGTTCCGCTTGAAGCGGCGGCAGGAGAACTTTCTCGCCGCCGTCTCGCACGAGCTGAAGAGCCCGATCGCGAGCCTCCGGCTCTCGGCCGAGACCCTCGCGATGCGCGATCCGCCCGCCGAGCAGCGCCGGGCGATCGTGGAGCGCATGTTGGACGAACTCCAGCGGCTGGAGACGATGGTGACGAACGTCCTCGACACGACGCGGATCGAGGAAGGCCGGATCCCGTACGAGCCGCAGCGGGTTTCGTTGCGGCGCACGGCGGAGGCCGTGCTGGACGAGCTGGCGCGGACCGCCGCGGCCCAGGGAGTGGAGCTGGTGAGCGAAATCGAAGCGGACGTCGAGGCGTGGGTCGACCCGGCGGCGGCCCGGACCGTCGTTCGGAATCTCACCGACAACGCGGTCAAGGCGACCGCCGCAGCCGGCGGCGGGAGGGTCCGGCTTCGCGCGACCGCCCGCTCCGGCGCGGCGGAGCTCGAGGTCGCCGACACCGGGATCGGCATACCCGCGGACGAGCTGGGGCGGATCTTCGACAAGTTCTACCGGCCGGGCGACGAGCTGAGGCGGCACACGCGCGGCTCGGGGCTCGGCCTGTACCTCGTTCGGCGCTTCATCGAGATCGGCGGCGGAACGATCCAGGCCCGCAGCGCCGGTCCCGGGAAGGGGGCGTCCTTCACGGTCCGCTGGCCACTGCCGCCGGGGAGGGAATCGTGAGCCGGCCGACGGCACGGATCCTGGTGATCGAAGACGAGGTCCACCTCGCGGAGGGAATCCGCGAGAACCTGGCCGCGGAGGGCTACGCGGCGGAGGTCGCCCACGACGGGCGCGAGGGACTGCAGCGGATCCTCTCCGAGCCGTGGGATCTCGTCCTGCTCGACGTCATGCTCCCGGGGATCGATGGATTCACCATCTGCGAGCGCGCCCGCGCCGCGGAGAGGGACTGCCCGATCCTGTTCCTGACCGCCAAGGGAAGCGTCGACGACCGCATCCGCGGGCTCGAGGCGGGCGGCGACGACTATCTCCCGAAACCGTTCCATCTGAAGGAGCTGCTGCTGCGGGTGAGGGCCATCATCCGGCGCCGGAGCTGGTACGAGGCCATGCCCAGCAGCGGGGCGACGCTCGCTTTCGGCGGCAACACCTTCGATTTCCGTTCTTTCAAGGGGCGCTCGTGGGACGGCCGCGAGCAGACGCTGACCCAAAAGGAGGCGATGATCCTCAAGGCTCTCGCCGAAAAGGAGGGCGAGGTCGTCTCCCGCGAGGAAATCCTCGAGAAGGTCTGGGGATACGACCTGTTCCCCTCCACGCGGACGATCGACAACTTCATCGTCCGGCTCCGGAAACGGTTCGAACGGGATCCCGAAAACCCGGTCCATTTCCACACGGTGCGCGGCGTCGGATACCGCTTCACGCGCGAGCCGGAGGGACGCGATGACGAATGACCTGCTGATGAGAGCCCTGAGGAGCGAGCCGACACCGCGCCGGCCCGTCTGGGTCATGCGCCAGGCCGGACGCTACCTGCCTGAGTATCGAGAACTCCGGGCCCGGTACACCTTCGAGGAACTGGTCGCCGACGCCGAACTGGCGGCGAAGGTGACGATGATGCCGATCGAACGGTTCGGATTCGATGCGGCCATCATCTTCGCCGACCTGATGAGCCCGCTGGCCGCGCTGGGCGTTTCGTTCCGGTTCGATCCCGGTCCGGTGATCGCCGAGCCCGTGCGGGATCGGGCGCGGATCCGTTCGCTGCGCGTTCCTCCGCGGGAAGAGATCGCTCCGGAAGTCCAGGCGGCTTTGCGCATCGTCAAGCAGGAGCTCGGGGGCCGTGCCGCCCTGCTCGGCTTCGCCGGCGCCCCCCTCTCGCTCGCCGCCTATCTCGTGGAGGGACGGGGGCGGCGCGGGTTCCCGCGGCTCCGCGCCATGGCGGCGGCCGATCCCGCGGCCCTGGGGGAGCTGCTCGACGTGCTCGCCGAGCTGGCGGCGGAGTACGCCATCGCGCAGGCTGCCGCGGGGGCGGACGCGGTCCAGATCTTCGACTCTTGGGCGGGGATCCTGCCGCCGCGCACGTGGAGGGAACTGGTGGAGCCTCGGCTGCGGGCCCTGCTCGAGGCGCTCGGCCGGGCCGGCGTCCCGCGGATCCTGTTCCTCCATCAGGCGCCGCACCTGGTGGAGCCGTGCTCCGCCCTGCCGTGCGAGGCGCTCGCTGTCGACTGGATGACCGACCTCGCCGAACTCCGCCGGAAGCTCGGTCCGGAACGGCCGGTGCAGGGAAACCTGGACCCGGCCGTCCTGCTCGCCGGGCCGGAGGCGACCCGGCGCGCCACCGAGCGCCTCTTGAGGGAGGTTCCGGCACGGGGTCACATCGTCAACCTCGGTCACGGGATCACGCCCGACGCCCCGCTGGAGAGCGTGGAGGCTCTGGTCGAGACGGTGCACGCGGAGCACGCAGCGGCGGCCGCGGGCGAGGAGGCTCGATGAACCGCGAGAACCGATCGGAGCGGAGCGCGGGGCGGCCGACAGCGCGCGAGGTGACCGCCGCCCTGCTCGCGAAATACGATCGCCCGGGACCCCGCTACACCAGCTACCCGACGGCTGTCGAGTTCCACGAGGGCGTGGGGGCGGACGAGTACGAGCGCCGTCTCGCCGAGGCGAACCGTGCCGCCGGCGAGCCGTTGTCGCTGTACGTCCACCTTCCCTTCTGCCGGCACCGCTGTCTGTTTTGCGGCTGCCACGTGATCATCACGCCGCACAAGGAAAAGGCCCTCCCCTATCTCGAACTGCTCCTGAGGGAGGTCGAGATGGTGGCCGAGCGCCTCCCGGACCGCCGCCGGTTCTCCCAGTTGCATCTCGGAGGCGGCACGCCCACCTATTTCGACCCGCCCACCTTGGCGGAAATGCTCGAGCGGCTGCTTGCTCGATTCACGCCGGTCGAGGGGGCGGAGATGGCCGTCGAGGTCGACCCGCGCGTCACGACGACCGAGCACATCGACCGCCTGGCCGATCTCGGCTTCAACCGCATTTCGATGGGAGTTCAGGACTTCACGCCCAAGGTCCAGGAGGCCGTCGAGCGCGTCCAGAGCGTGGCGATGACCCGGCGCCTCGTCGACCACGCCCGGGCCAGGGGTTTTTCCGGGATCAACATCGATCTGATCTACGGGCTCCCCTATCAGACTCCCGAGGGATTCGAGAGGACGGTCGAGACGGTCATCGACCTCGGGGCGGACCGGGCCGCGGTCTACTCCTTCGCCTTCGTCCCATGGATGCGCGGTCACATGAAAAAGCTCCCGGAGGGCAGCCTTCCCGGCAGGGAGACGAAGTTCAGCCTGTTCGGCATCGCGCGGGAGCGCTTCCTCGCCGCCGGATACGAGCCGATCGGAATGGACCACTTCGCCCGGCCCGAGGACGAGCTAGCCGTGGCGCGGCGAGAGGGCCGACTGCGGCGCAATTTCCAGGGTTACGCCGTCGTTCCCGCGCCCGACGTGATCGGGCTCGGGATCTCCGCCATCGGCGATCTCCGCGGCGCCTACGTCCAAAATGCGAAAAAGCTGTCCGAATACCGCCGGCTGCTGGACGCGGGAACCCTTCCGGTGGTGCGAGGCATCGTGCGCACACAGGACGACGAGATCCGCCGCGACGTCATCCACGAGCTCATGTGCAACTTCGCCGTCGACATGAGGGTGATCGAGCGCCGCTACGGAATCGACTTCCGAAGCTACTTCCGCGACGACCTGGCACTGCTGGCCGAGCACGAGCGCGAAGGGATGTGCACCATCGGGCCGGATCGCATCGAGGCCACACCGACGGGCGAGCTGTTCATCCGGAACCTCGCCATGTGCTTCGACCGGTATTGGCGAGAGCGCCACGCCTCCGACGACCGCCCGGTCTTCAGCCGGACCGTGTGACCGCGATGCCTGGCTCCAGCTTCGGCGCCGATCGCCGCCGGCCCCCCTTCGGCGGGGGGACCTCCGAACGGCGGAGGGCGCGTCGTAGCCGGGAGGATCGGGGTAGCCGGCGGGCCCGCCGTAACCGGGCAACTTGCAGCAGCCGGGGAGCCTGCCTCCCGGATCCGGCGAATCGCCCGCGGATCCCTCCCGCAGCGCCGACTTCTGATGACTTCCGGGCCCCAAGGCGCCCGGCTGCGGGCGGGAGGACCGTCCCCGCATCGCCCCCCGCTTTCCGCCGCATCCGCGGCCGAAGCGGCCTGGCTACGGAAGAGGGAGCCGCGCGCGCGCCGGCGCTCCCCAGGGGTCGCGCCTTTCGCCGGCGGCCCTTTCGGTGAATCCCGCCATGAAAAAGCTCGTCGTGATCGGAGGTGGGATCTCGGGTGTTGCAGCGGCATGGCGGGCCGCCGCGCAGGCCGACCGCGTCCCCGGCGGTCTCGAGGTGCATCTGTTCGAGCGTGACGCCGCGCCGGGTGGCAAGGCGCGTACGCACCGGCAGGACGGCTGGCTCGTCGAAACCGGACCGACCGCGTTCATGGGCGACGAGCCGGCGGTGGACGAGCTCGTCGCCGCTGCCGGACTCGAGAGCGAGAGGATCGCTGCCGACGAGGCGGCAGCCCACCGATTCGTGGTGCGCGGCGGGACGATGCGCGAGGTCTCGGCGAACCCGATCCGCTTCGCGCGCTCCGGCATCCTCGGCCCGGCCGGCCTGTTGCGGATCGCGCTCGAACCGCTCGTTCCTGCGCGACGCGACGGGGCGGATGAGTCGGTCTGGTCCTTCGCCGCGCGCCGCATCGGCCGACAGGCGGCCGACCGCCTGATCGCGCCGATGGTGCTCGGTGTCTTCGCCGGAGACGCGCGGCGCCTCTCGCTGCCGGCCGCGTTCCCGCGGCTCGCGGCCCTCGAGCGCGAGCACGGATCGCTCGTCCGCGGAATGATCGCCCTCAAGAGGTCACGATCGGCACGTCCGCGCGGAGGCCCCGCCGGCAGCTCCGCCCCGCTGTGGTCGTTTCGCGAGGGGATGCAAACGCTTCCGCGCGCGCTGGCGCGGCGCGGCCGATTCGAGGTGCACTGCGGCGCTGCGGCGGCGGCGATCGAAGCGACAGCGGACGGGCGTTTCCGCGTCCGGTTCGAGCGCGACGGCGCCTGCGACGCCGACGCGGTGGTCGTCGCGACCGAGCCGTGGGCCGCCGCGCCGTTGCTCCGGCCGCTCTCGCCCGAGGCGGCCCGCGAACTCGACGGGATCACCTGCCCCCCGGTCCTCGTCGTGGCCCTCGGCTACCACGGCGATGCGGCGCCCGGCATACCGCGCGGATTCGGCGTGCTCGTCCCACGAGGGGAGGGGCTGCGCATCCTCGGTTGCCTGTTCGACACGTACCTCTTCCCCGGCCGCAGCCCGGAGCGCCACCTTCTCTTGCGGGCCATGCTCGGCGGCGCCGTCGATCCCGAGATCGCCGGCGCCGACGACGCCGCGCTGGTGGCGACGGTGCGAGAGGACCTGCGCCGCCTGGCCGGCATCACGGCCACACCGGTGTTCGTGTCGATCACGCGCTGGCCGCGCGCGATCCCGCAGTACGAGCTCGGCCACCTCGATCGCGTGCGCCGCATCGAAGAGCGGCTTTCGCGCTGGCCGGCGCTGGCGCTCGCCGGCAACGGTCTCCACGGCATCGCCTTCGGGAAAGCCGCCGCCGCCGGGCTCCGCGCCGCCGATCGCGTCCTCGAGGCCCTGGCCCGCCCGGTCACGGCCCGCGCCGACTGACCGCACGCTCTCGGCCCGGACTCTTCATCGAGTCCACGGAGAAGGCGCCGCATCGGGTCGCTGGGCGGGAACTACGGTCCTTCCGGCCCATCCTCCGCTCTCTCGCGGCCGGACGGTCCTCCGGAGCTGCCGGGCCATCCTCTCGGCCGCCCTGCGCAAGGCCAAGGCGGCAGCGGTCCCCCCGCGGAGCTTCGTTCCAGGACACTTCGGGCGCTCGGAACCGTGCGCGGGGCACCCTGCGCCATCGACGGCGTTTCGCCTCGGGGTTCCGTGGATCGTCCCGGTTGGGCCGGTGCATCCCCGAGGGTGCAGAATCGCTTTCGACCCGCGGACGGCTCGGAGGCTGCGGGCGCCTGCCGGTCCCGGCCGGCAGGATCCGGGCGAAATCCCCGTTGTCCGCCGAACCAGGTGCCGATTCGCACCGTCGAGGGTGCAGCTTCGCGTTCTCGGGGGAGAACCTCATCCCCATGCGCGAGGCCGAGGGCTTTCGCTTGGCCGGGAGGGGCCGGCAGCACTCCGACGAGAGTGCGGTGAATTCCCGAGGGTGCGTTCTTCGATTCGGCCCGTTCTGCCAGCGATAGCCGCCAACCCCGGTGGGCCCGCCGGCCAAGGCAGCATCGCAGCTGTTCGCTTCTCGAGATCTCGTGCCGGTATCGCACCGCCCGCGAAGCACCTCCCGTGACCGTTGGCGCGTGCGTGCGATCCGGCCGCGCAGGGAGCGCCTGCGCGTGCGGGCGGAAAGGCGAGCCGCGGCGGACGAACGACGCCGCTACCGCCGTCAGAACGCCGGCCCGTCGTAGCGGCCGAAGACGTCGGCGAGCGCCGTGCTGATCTCGCCCACGGTCGCGTGCGCCTCGACCGCCTCGAGGATCGGCTCCATCAGGTTGCCGTGGCCGGCGGCGGCGTCGCGGACCGCGTCGATGGCGCGCCTCCAGCGCACCGGATCGCGGCGCCGGCGCACCTCGGCAAGGCGTGCGCATTGCCGCTGCTCGAGCTCTTCCGGTACCTTCAGCACCGGAACGTCGGGCTCCGCCCCCTCCCGGAAGCGATTGACCCCGACCACCACTCTGTCTCCCGACTCGATGGCGCGCTGCAGCCGGTACGCGGCGTCCGCGATTTCCCGCTGCGGAAAGCCGCGCTCGATCGCGGCCACGGCGCCGCCGAGCTCGTCGATCCGCGCGAGCAGCTCGGAGGCGCGGCGTTCGATCTCGTCGGTGAGGCTCTCCACGAAGTAGGAGCCGGCGAGGGGATCGACCGTATCCGCCACCCCCGTCTCGTGCGCGAGAACCTGCTGCGTGCGGAGCGCCAGCAGTGCCGTGCGCTCGGTCGGCAGACCGAGCGCCTCGTCGAGCGCGTTGGTGTGAAGGGACTGGCACCCTCCGAGCACCGCCGCGAGTGCCTCGTAGGCGGTCCGAACGACGTTGTTCTCCGGCTGCTGCGCCGTCAGCGAGGCTCCGGCCGTCTGAGCGTGGAAGCGCAGGCGGCAGCAGGCGGGGTCGGTGGCGCCGAACCGCTCGCGCATGATCTTCGCCCACAGGCGGCGGGCGGCGCGGAACTTCGCCACTTCCTCGAAGATCTCGATCTGGGCGTTGAAGAAGAAGGAAAGCCGCGGGGCGAACCGCTGCAGCGGCAACCCCGCCTCCAGGGCCGCACCGACGTAGGCCGTCGCATTGGCGAGCGTGAACGCGACTTCCTGCACCGCCGTGGCTCCGGCCTCGCGGATGTGATAGCCGGAGATCGAGATCGTGTTCCACTGCGGAACGTTCTCGGCACACCAGGCGAAGATGTCGGTCACGAGACGCAGCGAAGGGCGGGGAGGGAAGATATACGTTCCCCTGGCGATGTACTCCTTCAGGATGTCGTTCTGGACGGTCCCGCGCAGCTTGTCCAGGGGAACGCCCTGTCTTCGCGCCACCGCGACGTACATCGCCAGCAGGATCGAGGCGGTGGCATTGATCGTCATCGAGGTGCTGACGCGGTCGAGGGGTATGCCGCGCAGGAGCACCTCCATGTCCTCGAGACTATCGATCGCGACGCCGACCTTGCCCACCTCGCCCCGCGCCAAAGGGCTGTCGGAGTCGAGCCCCATCTGTGTCGGCAGGTCGAACGCCACCGAGAGGCCCGATTGGCCGCGCTCGAGGAGATAGCGGTAGCGTGCGTTGGACTCCTCGGCCGTCCCGAACCCCGCATACTGGCGCATCGTCCAGAAACGGCTCCGGTACATCGTCGGCTGGACGCCGCGGGTGAACGGCGGCTCTCCGGGGAACCCGAGCCGCTCCGCGTAGCCCCCCGCCGGTCTGTCGGCGGGGGTGTAGAGCCGCTCGACGGGGATTCCAGAGGAGGTCTCGAAACGCTCCCGCCGCTCCGGGACCTTGGAGACGGCGGGCGCCACCCGCTCGCGTTCCCAGCGGGCCTTCTCGCTCGCTATCCGGTCTCGCTCGTCCATGGCGCCGGCCCTTCGGAGGACCGGCAGATTAGCACGCGGGGGCGCTCAGCGCGCCGCCGGGTCGAGGACGAGGACGCTTCCCAGCGGGCGGTCGTGCGGGCCCCGGACGCGCACGAACTTGACCGTGAGGTCGCGCGTCTCCGTGCCGCGGCGGAGGCGCACCCTTCGCTCTTCGCGCGGCGCGCCGGTGGCGATGAAGGTGAGCCACGCCCCGCGGACGGCGAGCGGGAGCGGGACATCGGCGAGAACCTGCCCCTCGACGCGAAGGCCGTCGAGATCGAACTCCTCGCGCGCCCGCTCGTTGACGATCAGCACGCGCTCGGCGTCGTCGACGGCGACCACGCCCACGTCGAGCACCCTCGCCATCGCTTCCAGCATCGCGCGTTCCCTTCGGCTCTCCTCCGCCCGCACGAGGAGCTCCGTGCTGCGTTTTTGGAAAGGCTCCAGATCGCGGACCACGAGGAGCCGTGTGGCCGCGCCGCAGGGAGGCTCGAGCACCCGGACGCGCACCTCGCAGCAGTGCGAGAGACCCTGGGCGTCGAACAGCGTCACCTCGGTGCGGCCCTCGCCGCACCGGACGAGATCGGTCAGCCGCAGCCCCTCCATCGAGTCGGCATAGGGGCCGGCGAGCTGGCCCACCGCGGGCGGCGCCTCCGGATCGATCTCACGGCCGAAGAAGGCGGCGAAGGCCGGGTTGGCCCACAGCAGCCGCGCTGCGGAGTCGGCGGCGGCCACCGGGTCGGGCAGCTCGGCGAGAAGCACCCCGGGAAGAAGCTCCTCCCCCTCCCGGGCGGCCCGTTCCGCGTCGCGTCCCGTCGAAAGGAAGGGGAAGGTTCGCATCCCGCCCGGTTCCGCCCCAGTCAGCCGATGCTGCTCCGCCGCCCGACCGCTCCGCATGTTGGGGCTGACACGCGGGCGGCCGGACGGCGGCTTCGCCCGAGCTGAAGCAACGTCCGTGCCATGGGGTGACTCGGATGATTTCGGAATGTAACGAACAATTTCGAACGCAAAAACGCGTCCACCGGAGGGCCGCCACCGGTGCGGGCGCACCGGTTCGGGACGGGGCACCGTCCCGGGATGGCACACCTGTCCGCCGGTCACCATATTTGCCCTCGCGAGCGCCGGAAATGAGGAGCGGGAGCATGCCGAACCGATCGCCAAACGCCGCGGACCAGCCCGGGGAACCGCTGATCCTCGTGGTCGACGACGAGCCAGGCGTGCGCCGCTGGCTCGAGACGCTCCTCGGCCGCGCCGGTTACCGGACCGTCCTGGCGGGCACCGGCCGCGAGGCGTTGGTCGCCTTCGAGCGGCGGTCGCCCTCCCTCGTTCTGCTCGACCTTCGGCTTCCGGACATCAACGGTCTCGAGGTCCTCCGGAAGATGCAGGCCACGCGGCCGGACGTGCCGGTGATCGTGTTGACCGGGCAAGCGTCGATCGCCAGCGCCGTGGAGGCGATGAAGGCGGGGGCCCGCGACCTGCTCACCAAGCCTTTCGAGACGGAACGCCTGTCCATTGCCGTGCGGAACGCTCTGGAGCTGCACGATCTCTCCCGCGAGGTCGAACTGCTCCGGCAGGCGCTCGGTCCGCGGACCTCCCTCGACGACATCGTCGGCATCCGTTCCGGGCTTCGGGAAGTCGCCCGGCTCCTCGAGAAGGTGATCCCGACGGACCTCACCGTCCTGATCCAGGGGGAGTCGGGTACGGGGAAAGAGCTGGTCGCCCGCGCGATCCACCGGGAAGGCCCGCGCCGGGACGCTCCCTTCGTCGCCGTCAACTGCGCGGCGCTGCCCGACGCACTTCTCGAGAGCGAGCTTTTCGGTCACGTCAAGGGCGCTTTCACCGGCGCCGACCGGGACCGCGCGGGCCGGTTCGAGGCGGCGGATGGGGGAACGCTGTTCCTCGACGAGATCGGCGAGATGAGCCCCGCACTGCAGGCGAAGCTGCTGCGCGCCATCCAGGACCGCGCGGTCGTCCGGCTGGGCTCGTCCTCGCCGCGACCGGTCGACGTGCGGATCATCTGTGCCACCAATCGCGACCTCGAGCGAGAGGTCCAAGAGGGGCGGTTCCGCGCCGACCTCTTCTATCGCGTCGCCGTCTACCCGATCACCATCCCCCCGCTGCGCCAGCGACGGGAAGACGTTCCGTTGCTGGCCGAGCACATCCTGCTCTCGGCGGCGGAGCCGCGCCCGAGGGGCATCACGCCGGCCGCGATGGAGATGCTCGAGGCGTACGACTGGCCGGGAAACGTGCGGGAGCTGCAGAACGTGATCCGGCGCGCGATCGTCCTTGCCGGCACCGCTGCGATCGCTCCCGAGCATCTTCCGCCTCGTGTCCAAGCGGCCGGTGGCGACCGCCTCGCGCCGTCGGCGGCGATCCGGCGCGGCGTTCCGGTGGGAGCGGCCTCGTCGTCCGGCATGCCGGGCGGGGACCGCATCCCGACCCTCGAGGAGATGGAACGCCGTCACATCGTCCGCTGCCTCGAGCTGTGCCGCGGCAACCTGAGCCTCACGGCGCGCCGCCTCGCGATCGGCCGGACGACGCTCTACCGCAAGCTGCGCAAGTACGGCCTGCAGCCGACCGGAAGCTGAGCCGGCGCGGTGAAGGCGACGCTCGGAGGCCCGGGGGAGGACATGCGCCTCGCGCGCCGTGACGGCGCGCACCGCCGCGCCTGGGCTGGACGGCGTCTGCGACGCCCGCGCGGATGTGGAGCGGAACCGCACCTGGGCCGGCTCCGATCAGAAACGCACCGATTCCGCCGGGATCGCCGCCGCGGGCACCTGTGCAGGCGGCCCGGCGACTCCGATACCGCCCCCGCAGGATTCCGAATCGGGACGGCCGCCTCGAGCCGGAGTGATGCCCCGCGGCTCGCTCAGTGCATCCGGGGTGCGGGCGGGAGCGCGCGGACCAGCTCGGATTCGAGCCTCGCAAGCCGTTCGATCCGCGCCGCGACCGGCCTCTCGCCGCACAGCCGCACCGCCAGATCGCGGAACAGCTCCCAGTGCCGGCCCTCCGCGGCTGCGAGGCGCGCGTAGAAGCGGCCGAGTCCGTGCTCGGCGTCGGCGTCGAGCGCCGCCGCCAGCAGCCGGAAGCGCTCGCAAGAGCGGGCCTCGACGAAGGCGCAGACGAGGAGCTGGTCGGGGAGCGCGCCCAGGCCCCCCGGTTCTTCGCACGCGAGCTGGCGCAGCCGCCGGACGTATCGGTCTTCCGGCGGTCGGCCGAGCGGAACGCCGCGGCGCTCGAGCCGCTCGAGCACCTGACGGAAGTGATGGAGCTCCTCGTGGGCGAGCCCGATCATCGCCGTGACGAGGAACGGATGCTGCGGATAGCGTCCGATCAGCGCCAGTGCCGTCGATGCTGCCTTGAGCTCGCAGTGCGCGTGATCGGCGAGCAGCGCGTCGAGGTCGCCGAGGGCGCGATCGATCCACTCCGGGGGCGTCGGCTGCGCCAGCGGAAGGCCCCGGAGCGGGTCGTCGCTTCCTGCATCGCGTTCGATCGTCACAGCTCCAGCATAGCGCGGTCCACCGACTTCCCGGATCGGGGCGGCGAGCCCGGCCGCGAGCTGGTCGCCGTGGCGGCACCGAAGCAGTTTCCCCACGACCGTTCCGGCCGCGGACCGGGAGCCCGGACCCCGGAGGTGTCGGGCACGCCGAGGGCTTCCGGCAGCCGAGCGGCGCCGTTCGCGAGATGGCCCTTTGCCCTCGAAGGCTGCCGGGGCCGCCGCCACCGGGCGGGGGACGGCGCGCCGCTCGAGGGGAACGGGTCGCGGCGGCGGCCCGTCGGGTATGATCGGCCGCGGAGGTCGTAGAGTGGCGCGGAAAACGGCACAACCGACGGAGCTCGAAACGGTCGCCGCACGTCCCAAGGGGCTGCCGGCCGGGACGGTGAGCTGGCTCGAGATCGATCTGGACGCGCTCGCCGCCAACGTGCGCGCGTTCCGCTCCCGGCTCGCGCCGGGCGCACGCCTGATGGCGGTGGTCAAGTCGAACGCGTACGGCCACGGGGCGGAACTCGTCGTACCGGCTGTGCTGGACGCGGGTGCCGAGTGGCTCGGCGTCGGCAACCTCGCCGAGGCCCTCGACGCGCGGAGGATCGCCGGGGACGGCGTCCCCGTGCTGATCCTCCAGCATGTCCCGGCCCAGGATCTCCCGGACGCCGTCGCCGCCGATCTGGCGGTGACCGTCTACGACGGGGCCGCGCTCGAGCGGCTGCGCCGGGCGGCGCGACGGACGGGGAAGCCCGCACGGGTTCACCTGAAGCTGGAGACGGGAACGCACCGCCAGGGACTCCCGTTGGAGGACGTGCTGGCACTCGCGCGAGAGGTCGCCTCTGCCCCCGAGCTTCGGCTCGAGGGGCTGAGCACGCATTTCGCCGACATCGAGGACACGACCGATCACCGTTTCGCCATGGAGCAACTGGCCCGCTTCCGCGACGCGGTGGGCCGGCTCGAGGCCGAGGGGATCCGGCCGCGGTACCGTCACGCCGCATGTTCGGCGGCCGCGGTCCTCTTCCCCGAAACCCATTTCGACATGGTCAGGGTGGGGATCGGTCTCTACGGGCAGTGGCCGTCGCGCGAGACGTTCGTTTCCGCGCGCGAGCGCGGTCTCTCCGGGTTCCGGCTGGTTCCGGTGCTCGCCTGGAAGGCGGTGATCGCCCAGGTGAAGACGGTCCCGCCCGGCGGCTACGTCGGCTACGGCCGCACGTGGCGCGCCACGCGGGCCACGCGGATCGCCGTGCTTCCCGTCGGCTACTACGAGGGGTACACGCGCTCGCTGTCGAACCGAGCGTACGTGCTGGTGGCGGGGCGCCGCGCGCCGGTCGTCGGCCGGATCTGCATGAACATGATGATGGCCGACGTCACCGACATCGCGGAGGCGGCGGCCGGCATGCCGGCCGTCCTCATCGGCCGGTCGGGCGAGGAGGAGATCCGCGCGGGGGACCTCGCCGAGTGGTCGGGAACGATCGCCTACGAGGTCCTCTCCCGGCTGAACCCCGCTCTTCCGCGAATCCCGGTGAGGGGGACGGTCACTCCCGGATGACGAGCCCCAGGACGAGCCCGCCCGCCGTCGCCTCGACCACCGCCCCGGCGAACCAGCCCACCGCCAGGACCTGCGGGATGGGCATCACGGAGTAGGTGCCGAATCCCATCGAGACGCCGGTGCCCACGCCGTAGAGCAGGCCGTAGAGAACGGCGACTCGGACGTTCCGGCGGCCGACGAAGCGTTCGTAGACGAGGGTGAAGCAAAGCGCGGCCACAGCCAGCACGAGGTACATCAACCCCATCCGCATCTCGCCCTCGGGCCGCCAGAGGCGCTCTGTGCGCTCGTAGACCCCGCGCAGGATCATCCCGTGGATGACGAAGTCGAGCATCGCCCAGAGGACGAAGACGGCCGCTGCGGCCGCCAGGGTTCTGCGGGACATGGTCCCTCCCGGGGCGGCGGATCAGTCGGCTTCCTCGAGAGCCGGGTGCGCCGCCATCCACTCCACCAGGTCGATCTTCGTCAGGATGGAGACCGGCCTGCGCTCCGCGTCGACGACGACCACGCTGCCCGACTGAAGCAGCAGGCTCTGCAGCGCCGTGATCGGCGTCTCCTCCTCCACCGTCGGCACCGAGCGGTTCATGATGTCGTCGACGCTCGCGGTCTCGACGTCCTGCCCTGACGCGAGGAACTGGAGCAGCCCGTCCTCGGTTAGCAGCCCCACCAGCTTGCCCTCCTCGACCACCGGTAGCTGCGACACGCCGTTCTCGCGCATCAGCTCGATGGCGCGCTGCGCCGGGTCGCCATGGTTGACGGTGACGATCTCCTGTGTCGGTTTCGCCGCCGCCAGCATCCCCACCGTCCCGTGCTGGTCGGAAACCCCGAGGAAGCGGTTGTCGCGCATCCACTTGTCGTCCACGAACTTGGTCATGTAGTTGCGCACGCCGTCCGGCATGAGAACGACGCAATTCTGGCCGGCGCGCAGGCGCGGTGCCTGCTTGAGGGCGGCGTACATCGCCGCTCCGCTCGACCCGCCGACGAGAAGCCCTTCCTCGCGGATGAGTCGCCGTGCGAGCTGGAACGAGGCCCGGTCCGTCGTCTTCACCCAGACGTCGACCAAGCTGCGGTCGAGCACCTCGGGAATGAAGTCGTACCCGATGCCCTCGACCTTGTACGGTGCGACATAGTCGCCGCCGGCGAGGATCGAGCCCACCGGATCGGCGCCGACGATGATGCACTGGGGGCGGACCTCCTTGATCCGGCGAGCGACCCCCGTGATCGTCCCCCCCGTGCCGGCCCCGATCACCACCATGTCGACCTCGCCATCGAGGTCGTCGAGGATTTCCTGGGCCGTCGTGTCGTAGTGGGCATTCGGGTTGGACGGGTTCGAGTACTGGTCCAGGATGTGGGCGTTGGGCAGCTCCGCCTGAAGGCGCCGGGCGACCATGATGTGGCTCTCGGGACTGTCGTGGGCGGCCTCGGTCGGGGTGCGGATGATCTCGGCCCCGAGCGCCTCGAGCACCACCTGCTTCTCCCGGGACATCTTCTCCGGCATGGTGATGATGACCCGGTAACCGCGCACCGCCCCGGCGAGGGCGAGTCCGATCCCGGTGTTCCCGCTGGTGGGCTCGATGAGGGTATCGCCCGGCTTGATGCGCCCTTCCCGCTCCGCGTCGAGAACCATGCGATATCCGATGCGGTCCTTCACGGAACCGCCCGGATTGAGGAATTCGCACTTCGCGTACAGGTTGCACTTCAGGTGCGATCCCACCCGGTGGAGCTTCACGAGCGGGGTCTTTCCGATCGCCTCGAGAATGTTGTCGTAGAGCATCGCCTCGCCTCCGCGGCCGCCGCAGTCCGCCGGGCCGGTCACTCGGGCAACACGAGACGTTCCCCCTCGCCCTTCTCGGCGGGCGCTGGACCGTGATTGACCGGACCGCAGCGCACCACTTCCGAGCGCAGCTTCATCCCGAGAATCTCCTCGGCCCGCCGGCCGGCCTCGATCAGCTTGTCGAGGTCGATACCGGTCTCGATTCCCATCTCGTGCAGGAGCGCCACCGTGTCTTCCGACGAGATGTTGCCCGTGTAGCCGACATGGTACTTCGGCGCTCCGGTCGCCGGCTGCCCGCCGATCGCCCCGACGGAGCCGTCCACGTAGACCACACCCGTCTCCAGGGCCGCCACGGTGTTGGCGATGCCGGTGCCCCGGGTGTCGTGGAAGTGCGCGATGAACTGGGCGCCGGGGAAGGTGTCCATCAGCCGGCCGATGCGCTCCTTGACGAGCACGGGGTTCGCCATCCCGGTGGTGTCGCCGAGCATGATCGTCCGCGCCCCGTTGTCGAGGTAGAAGCGAACGATCTTGGCCACCGCTTCGAACGAAACGTCCCCCATGATCGGGCAGCCGTAGACCGTGCCCGCACAGCCGATCACATGCACGCCGAGCCGGTGCGCCCGGCGCATGATGCGCTCGTGCGCCCGGAAGGCCTCTTCATGGCGCATGCGGAAGTTGCGGAGGTTGTGTTCCTCGCTGGCGGAGATCATGAGGATGATCTCGTGCGCCCCGTAGCCCTCCTCGACGCACCGCTCGAACCGGTCGAATCCGCGCTCGTTCGGCATGAGCACGACGTAGGAGACATCGGCGGCCCGGCCCGTTCTCGGCAGCCGGCGGAGAACCTCCTCGGCGTCACGGAACTGCGGCAGCAGTTTCGGATGCGAGAAGGAGGTGACCTCGATCTTCGGGAACCCGGCGTCGACGAACCTCTCGATCATCTCGAGCTTGCGATCCGTCGGCACCCAGACCGGAACCGACTGGAGCCCGTCGCGGGCCCAGCACTCGCAGAAGATGACTCGCTTGGGGAAGGCCATTCGGGATCTCCGCGCCCGCTCGGGGGCGGTCCCCAATATACCGCCAGCTCGCCGTGCGATCCGGGCGGTTGACCGGGCCGGGTGGTTGCCGTAAATTGCGGCAGCCGTTCGGGATGAGGGTGCGCCCCCCGGCGGACGGAGCGAGGAGGTCTCGGTGACCGGCGATTGGGGGCCGCGGAACGCGCGGGAGCTCGAAAGCGCTGCGCGCCTGCTGCTCGACCGCGCCCGCAACCACCGCCTGGGGGTCGAGTTCGTCCTCCAGGGTCATCCGGAGTCGGTCGCGGCGCTTCACGGCGTGCATGCCGACGTGGTCCACGCCGCGCGGGAGCTGCTCGCGCGTCAGGGGCGGACCGTACCTCCCGTCCCGGAGGAGCCCCCGCCGCGCGGGCGCGGCAAGCCGCCGGGAAGCACTCTGCCGCCCCCCGTCTGATCGGGACGCCGGACCGATGGCGGAGACCGGAGCGACCGCCTCCCCCCGCGGACCCGAGCCGGACGAGCGGTTGCGCGCCTGGGGCCGGATCGGGCGCGAGACCCCGGCGAGCTGGATCGAGGCGAACGCGGTCGAGGGAAGGCGGCTTCTCTTCGCGGCGATCCTCGAGCGCCTCCGGCCGGTTGCGAACCGCACGATCCTGGCGGCCGGCATCGGCCTCGCCCCGCTCGCTCGCATCCTCGAGGCCGCCGGAGCATCGGTGAGAACCGTCGACTTCCTCGCGTCCGGCCTTCCGGACGCGGAAGCCGCCGCCCGGGAGTTGCGGCGCCTCTCCGGGGACGCCGAAAGGATCGACGCCGCGGTGGCCGTCGAGCTGTTCGAGGAGTTGCCCCGGGAGGGGTGGCCGTCCCTGGCGAGAGCACTCGGAGACGCGGGGGGCGGCCGGCTGCTCGTCGCCTCGCGGGTGCCCGGGATCGGTTCGGCGCTTCTCTCGCTGAGCGCTTGGCCCGGACCGTCGGAAACGATCGATCCGGTGGCGCTGCTCCGAACCCTCCACCTGGCGACCGACCTGAGGCTCGTCCATCGGCAGACGTTGGCGGTCCGCACCTACCGCGCGGAACTGGTCGATCTGGCGCGGCCGTCCGGTGCGGAGGAGACGTGTCACCCGTGAGACGGCGGTGGTTCCCGGGATGGCTCGCGCTGGCTCTTGTGGCCGTGTCGGCATGCGCGCGTGACGGCGTGCCGGGCGCTCCGGCCCCGACAGCGGAGCGGGAAGTCCGTCACCTGCTCGCCGATCAGGTGGCGGCCTGGAACGCCGGGGACATCGGCGCCTTCTGTGCGGCGTACGCCGACGACGCCTCGTTTCTCGGCCCGGGAGGCCTCACCCGGGGCCGCGCGGCCGTGGAGGCCCGCTACCGGCGCCGCTACCCCGATCGGCGCGCGATGGGGCACCTGGAACTCGAGCCACTCGAGATTCGATTCCCGGGAGCGGAAGGAAACTCGGTCGTCGTGGTGGCGCGCTGGACGCTGCGCACCGGAGAGGACGACCCGTCCGGCGTGCGATCGGGATACACCATGCTGGTGATCTCACGCGGGGCGGCAGGATGGCAGATCACCCACGACGTGTCGTTCGGTTCCGAGTGAAGCCGATCTTTTCGAGCAGATCCTTCGCGAGGCGGCCGATCGGCCCCGACAGCCTGTCACACAGCTCGAGCGCGCGCTGTTCAGCCGGCGGAATGTGGGCGAGGAAACGGGGCCGTCGAGCGCGGGAGGCTTGGAAAGCGTAGGTGCCGATCGCCTTCAGCATTCGCTGCAGCCCCACCCAGGGGAACCGCGGGTCCGCATCGAGCCCCAACGTGAAGCCTCGTTCGTTCCGGTAGCGTTCCGCCGCCGCCTCCCGCACGTCGGGGGTGAGGTCGACATAGGGATCGAGGAGAAGCGAGGCGATATCGTAGTGCCTCGGTGCGAGGAGTGCGTCCTGGAAGTCGAGGATCCGCAAACCGCCGTCCGCCGCGAGCATGACGTTCCGGGAGTGGAGGTCACGGTGGGAGAACTCGCGCGGGCACGCGGCCGCCTCGGCCGCGATCCTGTCGAGCAGCCGCGACAGGTCCCCGAGAAGCCCCCGGTCGGTGACGCCCCTCCGGCCGGCCACGTCGTGCACGGCGAACATCGCCAGCTCGATCCGGAGCCGTTCGCGCCCGAGCGGCCGCTCGGCGAGCGGATCGCCGGGGCTCAGGCGGGCCGTGCCCTCGACGGCGATCGCGGCGGCGATGGCCGCCAGCTCCTCGTACAGAACGCGCCGGCGCGCCGGAGGGAGTTCCGGCCAGGCTTCCGCGAGAAGGCACGAGCCGGCGTCCTCGAACAGCAGCGCGGCGGCCGATTCCTCTCGGTCGAGCAGCGCCGGGACAGGCACGCCGATGCCCGCCAGCAGCCCATGGGCCCGGACCATGCGTTCCGCGGCGGCCGGTCCGCCCCGCTCGTCGACGAGCAGGACGGCGGTTCCGTGGCGGCGATGGAGGCGGTAGAAAGCGCGCGTCGAGGCATCGGGTGCGATTCTCTCCGCACGCTCGGCGCCGAAACGGCGGCAGAGCGCCTCGAGGGTGGGCTGGCGGCGGTCGGCGGTGGTCACCGGTCCTTCTCCCGGGCCGGCTCCGATCCGTGCACGGTGTCGCGAACCACGGTTCCGGGGGACACCCGCGAGCCGGCCGCGACCACCGCGCGCTCGAGCCGCGAACCTGGACCCACCTGCGCCTGCTCGAGTAGAACCGAGTCGGAGACGCTCGATCCGATCACCCGTGCCCCGCGCTCGAGGACCACCCCCCCGGCCAGACGGGAATCGGCGGCGACAGCTCCCTCGCCGAAAAAGCAGCACCCCTCGGGAACCGGACGGCACGGTGCCGGACCGCCGGGAAGATCGGCGGAGCCACGTTCCCGCGACTCCAGAACGAGGCGCACCAGCTTCCGGCGGTAGTCGGGGGGAGAGGTGAACTCGAGCCACGGACCGCGGTAGGGAACGGCCGCGAGCCTCATGCCCCGGGCGACCAGCGGGAGAAGGACGTCGCCGAACAGCTCGGAGGGCCGGTCCGGCGGCACGGCGTCGAGAACCGCCCTCCGGAACACCGCGACCCCGAGGTAGGTCGCCGGCTCGCCGACCTGCGCCGCGGCGTCGCCGGACAGACCCACGACCCGCCCGTCGCGAACGAGGACGGGGCGATACCCGGGAACGCGGCCGGGCCGGACGAGCAGGGCGCCGAGAGTGTCCGGCCGCTGCGCGGCGTGTGCCAGTTCCTCCACCGGCGCGCGCACGAGCGTGTCGCCGTTGTGAACGAGGAAGCTCTCGGAGCAGGCGAGGAGCGAGCGCGGCGCCACGAAGGCTCCCCCGGAGCCCATCAGCTCGGGCTCCACGAACAGCTCTCGCTGGACCGGCAGATCGCTGCACCGGTCGAGGCACGCGCGCACGCTCGCCGCGGCGTGGTGGGCGTTGACGGCGACGGCCCGGATCCCTTCCGCCGCCAAGAACCGCACGATCCGCTCCAGCAGAGACATGCCCAACACCGGCAGAGTCGGCTTGGCCCGGGCGTCCGTCAGGGGTCGCATCCGGACGCCGCGCCCCGCCGCGAGGACCATCGCCGCGCCTTCGAAGCTCACGCCGGCGGCCGGTCCTCGAACACGAGATCGCCGGGAGTCTCCGAGCGGCTCCTCTCGCGGTGAAGCATCCGGTAGGTCTTGGTGATGTAGTCCGACGGGCCGAAACCGAGCCGCTCGGCGGCAGCGTCGATATCGACCGGTTGGCCCTCGAGCTCGAGAAACACGCCCAGCGGCGTCTCGTCCAGCTCCACCGTCACCTCGCCCAAGCGGTAACTCTGCCGGTATTTCTGGTACCGGTAGGCGACGAGAAAACCGAGCGAGCGGAGAATCCGGTCCGCTTCGTGCGGATCGCCCACCGTCGTCTCGTGCTCGAGGCGGACCTTGTACCGCTCCGCCCCCTCCTCGGGATCGGGCGTCTCCTTGAGGGTGAGGATGTGCCGGTTGCCGATCGAGCGCAGGCGGAGCAGGCGGCCGCTGCGCTCCAACGAACGGCTCTCGTCGTCGTAGACGCGGTTGTCCTCGAAGTACCGTGGCGTTCGTGCCACCGCCCCGGCTGCACCGAGCCGGGCGCGCGCGGCATCGGCATCGCGGACCTCGACCTTCACCTCGATTTCCCGCATCTTGCTGATTTTACCAGACGGAGGTGCTTCCTTCGCGGCGCGTTTTCGGCGCCGGGCGTCTCTTCGCACGGTTCCCGACAGGACCGCCGCGGCGGCGGGACGACCAGCCGCGGGAGCGGGCGCCGGTGCGGTGGGCGCGGCAGGGGGAGTCGGGACAGAAAGGCGGCTCGGAGCGGCGGGCGGCTTCGAAGGCGCGGCGGTTGCCGCGGAAGCGCGAGCGGCGGGTCTTTCGCCTTCGGGTCGTGCCGGAGAATGCCGGATCCGGCGTGTGGCGGAGGGGCCGATCGGCGCGCGCGTCCCGGATGCGGGAGGCAAGACGGGACGGGCCGCCCCCGCGCCCCACCGGCGCGACAGCGCACCATCGGGGAAGCACCTCTTATGATCGTCGCGAGTCGCGACCGCAGGCGGATGCTCCACCGTCCGCTCGAAGATCGGAGGAACGATGCCTGGATCAACCCGCTTCACCCAGTTGGCGGAGCCGTTGCTGGCCATGCTGTCCGTCTGGGGACTCAAGGCTCTGGGAGCCTTGGCCGTCCTGTTTCTCGGATGGATCGCCGCCCGCGCCATCCGGTCCGCCCTCGAGCGCGGCCTCCAGCGGTCCCGGATCGATCCGACGCTCTCGCCCTTCCTATGCAACCTCGCGTACTACGGGTTCCTGGCGTTGGTGGTCACCGCGGTCCTCGGCCTGTTCGGCGTGCAAACCGCTTCGCTCGTGGCGCTGCTCGGCGCAGCGGGACTGGCCTTGGGCCTGGCGCTTCAGGGAACCCTCGCGCACTTCGCCTCGGGGGTGATGCTTCTGATTTTCCGGCCCTTCCAGGTCGGCGATTTCGTCGAAATCGGCGGCGTCGCCGGTAGCGTCCGGGAGATCGGACCGTTCGTGACCGTGCTGGACACCCCCGACAACGTGCGTGTCCTGATCCCGAACTCCCAGGTCTTCGGCGCGACCATCAGGAACTACACGGCCGACGACACGCGCCGGCTCGAGATCGTCGTCGGCGTGTCCTATGACGACGATCTGTCGACCGCCGTCGAGACTGTCGAGCGGGTGCTCGGCGAGGACCCTCGCGTGCTGTCGGATCCGGCCCCCGTGGTGGCGGTCTCGGCGCTCGGGGAATCCTCCGTGGACCTCGTCGTCCGCCCCTGGTGCCGCCGCGAGGACTACTGGCCGCTCCGCTTCGACCTGCTGAGGAAGATCAAGGAAGAGCTGGAGGCGGCGGGGTGCTCGATTCCCTACCCTCAGCACGACGTGCACCTCAAGGGCGCTGCCGTGTCCTGAGCCGCGGGCCGGGCCTGCCGTCCCGGCCCGCCGCCCGGTTCAGTCGGCGGTCTCCTTTTCATCGATCCAGATGCGGATGCGGCTCTCCCCGTCGGTCACCTGGACGAGATCCTGCCCGGTGGTCTCGGCAAGCGCGTCGAGGGCCGCCGCGAGGTCCACGCTCTCGTCGTCCCCGGCGGCGACGAGCACCTCGAAGACCCGGGTCGGAACCTTCAGGTCGACCCGCTCCTTGTCCGCCTCGTTCACCCGCACCACGAGGAAACCCTTCTCCTTCGCGATCCGGACGTTCTCCCCGGCACTCTGGATGGTGACGAACTCGCCGTCGGGCACGTTCTGCAGCGCCTGGCGGATCGCCTCGAGGTCCACCCCCTGCTCCGCCAGATCGCTCCTGACCTCACGGTATGCCTCCCGGACCGCCTCCTGGAAAGCGGGAAGCAAGGCGCGCACCGTCTCCAGCGGAAGGTTGATCTTCACGTCTGTCGCGTCGTCGGAGGCGTCCACGATGCGGACGTGGAGCCAGCGCTCCTGGGCGGCCGCGAGGCCGCTCGCCAGGAGAGCCACGAGGATGGCCGCGACGCTGAATCGAGGGCTGGGTCGGAGGGATGGCATGGCGTGTTCTCCTCGCGGGTCGGCCGGTGGCCTCCCGCCGCCCTGATAACGGGCCGGACGGGTCCACCATAACGCCTCGGCCGCCAGCGGTCGTCCGGTCGGGACGAGCGGCGGTTGCGGGCGTGCCGGGATCGGACCTACGGTCCTCCGGGGAGCAGGCGAGGCGGGGCCCCGGCGGGGCGCCCCCGCGGAGGTCCCGGCGGCGTGCACCTCGCGGCGCGGCTCATCGAGAGGATGCCCGGAGCGGATGACCCGCTCGCTCGCGCCTGGGACGCTCTGCCGCCGTCCCGGGGTGTGCAGGCCGACCTCTACGACTCGTGGAGCTGGCTTCGGGCCTGGCTGGACGCCGCCCCGGAGGTGGAACCGGCGCTGCGGCTCCCGGCGGTTTTCGAGGGGGAGCGGCTCGTCGCCGTGCTGCCCCTGGTCGCCCGCCGGTCCGGGCGGTGGGAAGCGGCCGGGCTCGACTTCCGCCCGCGCGTCCGGGCCGCGCTCGCCGGAGAGAGCCCCCGGCGCGAGGTTCTGGAGGCGCTCGCCGAGGCGGTGGCCTCGACCGGGATCCGGGAGCTGGATCTTCCGCTCCTTCCCGAGCGCGATCCCGCCACTCCCCTCCTCGCGCGGGCCCTCGAGGCGGCGGGCTTCTCGGTTCGGCTGCGCCCGGGAACCGCGGAGTGTCTCGCTCCTGCCGGCGAGCCGTGGGATCGCTTCAGGCGCCGCTTCCGCAAGTACGAGCGGACGGTGAAGAACTTCAGCAACAAGGCCGCTCGGCTCGGGCCCCTCGCGGTCGATTCGTTCGGCGGTCGCGCGCGCCCGGCGAGCGCCGCCTTTCACGTTTACCGCGAACTCCACGCGCGCGGGTGGAAGGGGCCGCTCCACCCAATCACCGCCCGCCACCGCGAGGCGCTGCTCGCTTGGGGTGACCGCCGCGGTTGGTCCCGGCTGCACGTGCTCCGGGTCGCAGGTGTGCCGGCCGCCGCCATCATCTGGTTCCGCGTCGGGGAGGTCGCCGTCGCCTATTCCACCGTCTACGACCGGAGGCTCGCTGCCCTCAGCGCGGGAACGATCGTGATGTGGCGCGGACTCGAGAGCGAGTTCGCCGCGAGTCCGCCGGCCCTCGTCGATTACCTGCCCGGCCGCGGACCGCAGAAGGACCAGCTCGGCCCGGAACGCCCCCGGCTTCTCACCCTCTGCGCGACGCGGCGCCGCTCGGTGGCGAGGCTGGTGGCACCGGTCCGGCACGCCGCCTCCCGCGCCGCCGCTTCCGCGCGCCGGCGCCTGCGACGGCGGCGCCGGGCGGCGGTGGCGCGGCCGCCGGGACGGCGCCTCCGGGCGCAGCCGGCTGCGGCGCCCGCCCGCCGAACCGCGCGGAGGCTCGAGATCGACTCGCGGCTCGAGCTGTACCTGGCCACGGCGGTGGGTGCGACGAGCGTGGCCCGGCTGCGGGCGACGTGGACACCCGGCGACGAATGGTGGGCGCTGGGGGAGCCACCCGAAGCCCTCGCCCGGGTCGGAGCACCGGGCCAGAACGGACACCGGCCGGTGCGCCAGGTCGTGGTCCTTCGGGGTCTCCCGGGTGACCCCACCCGCTGGCTCGCCGATCTGGCGACCGCCTGCGGTCAGCCCGTCGAGGCGAACTGGGCGGATGGGCCGGGGTCGGGGCCGGAAGCCTTCCTTCACGAAGCCCCCCTTCCCTGGCCGGGTGGCTGACGCCGGGCCGAGGACCCGGCGCCGGAGCGCGCGGGTCCGCGCGGCGACGGCAGCGGGGTGTCCGGATCGGGCGGGCGGTACACCCCGACGGTGCGAAACGCCGCGCAACTCGGCGCCACATGCAGATATCGGGCCGATCTCGCGGCCATCGAGCCGCAACCGACGAGCGGTCGGTGGATCGGACACGGGAACGCACCATGGGAGGTTCGCCTTCCCGTGCCCCTGCGCGCCTCTTTCCGTCCGGCCCGGAGCCGGGGACCGGCGGGGCTCTCCGGCCCCGGCCTGGCTCTCGTTCCGCCCGGTCGGCGGGATGGATCACCGACCCAAAGTGGCCCGAGGCGCCCGCCGGCGCCGCCGCGTTCGCGCGGCTGCTCGGCTCCGCATCCGCGTCCCGGAACGAGGGGCGGGCTCCGCCGGCCTCGCCAGGGGCGGGCCGGGCGTGCCGCTCAGCCGCAACGCGGTCGGGCGCCGTGTTCCGGGAGGCGTCCCTCCTCGGCCAGGCGGCGCACCGTCCGGATCAGCGATTCCCGGCCGCAATGCTCGCTCGGCCGATCCCCCACGAGGAGGCGGGCGTTCGTGCAGCCGCCCCAACAGCACCCGAGCACCGGGCAGGCGCGGCATGTCGGATCGCGGAGCGCCGGCATCGAGCGGGCGAGCGCCCGGAACCGTTCCAGGATCGCCTCCGGCGGATCGCCGACACTGCCGAGACGCTCGTAATCGTAGAAGTCGGAGTAGACGCCCCCGTCGGGACCGACCGTCAAGGACCGGCCGCCACGGTACTTGCAGCACATCTGCCACCGCGGGAGAGGGTCGCGGAGCGTCCGGAGGAAGGTGCGCTGGACGGCCGGATCTCGCACGGTCGGGTGCACCGCCCCGAACGAGATCCGGTCCCAGCGGATCCCGATCGCCATCAGCGCCCGCTGGTAGTTCTCGAAGTGCTCGATCGTGCCGTAGGGGTCGCGCACCGCCCCCTGGACGTGGATCCGATCGGCGAGCCCTTCCGCCACCAGCCTCTCCAGGTTCTCCCAGGTCCGGCGGAACGGATCGAAGCCGTCCCGGTAGGGCCGGCGCTGGGCGTTGTGGGCTTCCTCCAGTCCATCCAGGCTGACGACGATCGCGTCGAGGCGGGAAAGGAGCTCGATGTGTGCCGGCTGCAGGATCACCGCCAGGTTCGTCGTGATGTCGCACCGGGCGGTCCCCCCGCCCCTCACCGCCGATACCGCCTCGCTGCACAGGTCCGGCTCGAGGAGCGGCTCACCGCCGACCAGAGAGAGAGTGAAACCTTCCGGCGGGGCGACCCGGTGGCGCCACCGCTCCACGAAGTCCCGGAAATCCCCCGGGCGGAGCCCGCGTTCCTCACGCCGCACGAGCCGGTGCAGCACGCTGCAGTGCGTGCAGCGCAGATTGCACCGCCACGTCACGACCAGGGTGAGCGCGATCCGCGTCGGTTCGGATGCGAGGCGCCGCTCGAGCGCCTCCTCTTCCTGACCCGCGAGGAAGAATTCCGCGCGGAGCGCTTCCTCCGGCGCGTCCGGCGGGAGCGTGCTCCACGTGACGGTGTGCCGAAGCCGCCGCGTTCCATCCGGTCCCCGCTCGACGACGACGTAGCGCGACAGGCGCGGGTCGTCGTTGAGCGACAACTGCGGGCGGGATTCGGTCCGGCACCTTCCGCCGGGGGTCATGCGCGAGCGCCCTCCCCCGCAGCCGCCGCCGGCCGCGGACCGGCGCAGTATAGCGGCGGGGCCGGCCGCCGACTCACGGGCGCCGCGCGATGCCCGCATAGATTTCGGTGAGGATCCGGGGGCCGGGAAGACGGAAGCGCTCCAGCTCCTCCAGAACGAAGCCGGCCCGGCGCGCGAGTCCCCCGAACTCGCGGTCGAGGCGGCATCCGCCCGCGAGACGCCGCTGGAGGGGCGTCAGCCGCTCTTGCCAGCGGGCCGTGCGGGGCTCGTCGGAAAGACCGTGCTCGACGAAGTGGAGCTCCCCGCCGGGACGGAGCACCCGGCCGACCTCGGCGAGGGCTCGGTCGACGTCGGGGATCGAGCACAGCGTGAAGGCGCTGACCACCGCGTCGGCCGATCCGTCCGCCAGCGGGAGGTGTTCGGCGCTCGCGGCGACGAGTGCGACCGGGAAGCGCGCGGACGCCAGGACGTCCCGTGCGAGCCGGAGCGCGCCTCTGGTGGGATCGATGCCGATCAGGCGGGTGACCGCCGGCGTGTAGTGCGGGAGGCTCAGTCCGCTGCCGAAACCGATCTCGACGACGACTCCCCGCACCCCGGCGAGCCGGCGGCTCCGCAGCCGGGAGATGGCGCGGCGGCCGAGCACGAAGTGGATCAGCCGCGGGAGAACCGTTTCCCCATAGAAGCCCATCGCCCTCCTCGCCCGGGCGCGCCGCACGAGTCTACGGGATCGCGGGCCCCGGATCGCGGGCTCCGGCCCTCGCGCACCGCGGTACAATCCCGCGATGAACCGCTGGCGGCCCCTTTTCGCCCTGTACCGGCGCGAGCTGCGCTGCTCCCTCCGCGAACGGACGATCCTGGTCTCCAGCGTGCTGATACCGATCTTCCTCTACCCGACGCTCATCTGGCTCATCTTCACCGGGGTGACTTTCGTTCAGGGGCAGGTCGAAGGGCTCCGGGGACGCGTGCTCCTGCGGGACGGCGGGAAGCTGCCCGCCTTGCGCGAGCGGATCCTGGCGGCGGAAGACCTCGAGATCGTCGAAGTTGCAGGCGGCGGGACCCCGCAAGAGCAGCTGCGCTCCGGCCGGGTCGATGCGGTTCTCTCGGTCGGTGCGCCGGCCCCGGGAGCACGAAGTCCGGCTCTGGTCCTCGAGTACGACGGCGCTCGCGACCGCAGCCGCATGGCGAAGACGCGACTGGAGGAGATCGTCGGTCGCCTGCGCGCCGACGATGCCGCCGACCGGGCCCGGCGAGCAGGAGTGCCCGATCGCGACTGGGTGCTGTTCGCCGTGGAGCGGAGGAACGCAGCGACCGGCCGCCAGATGGGAGCGTACCTGCTGGGGATGATGCTGCCGCTGCTCGTCGTCATCATCGTCGCCGTCGGCACGATGGCGCCGGCGGTGGACGCGACCGCCGGCGAGCGCGAACGCTCGACGTGGGAGACGACGCTGACGCTGGCCGTCCCGCGCTGGCAGGTCGCCGCCGCCAAGTACCTTCACGTCGCCACCCTCGGCGCGCTCGCGGGCCTGCTCAACGTCGCCGCGATGGTGGCGAGCATGAGGTTCATGCTCGCGCCGATTCTGGGCTCCCGGACGGCCGACTTCCGCTTCAGCCTGTCTCCGGGGACGGTTCTCCTGTTCGCGGCGGGCATCGTGGCGGTCGCCCTGCTGCTCGCTGCCCTGATGATGCTGGCCGCCTCGGCCGCCCGCACATTCCGCGAGGGTCAGTCGATGGTCGTTCCCCTGTATCTGCTGACCGTTCTGCCGCTGCTCCTCCTTCAAGATCCGGACATCCGGCTCGACCTGCGCTGGGCCGCCGTTCCGGTGGTGGGCGTCCTGCTGATGCTCCGCGACGCACTCAACGGCGTTTTCTCCTGGCCGGCGATCGCCGCCGCCGTCGGCGTCCAGGGAGCCGCGATCGCGCTGTGTCTCCTCGCCGCATCCCGGATCATCGGACGCGAGGATTTCCTGCTCGGGGCGCCGGGCCGCTCACCGGCGTCACTCCTCCGCCGGGTCCTGCGGCGCGGCCGGCCGACGGAGGCGGGCCGTGGCTGAGATTCCGGTGGCCGCACGGGGGCTGGTCAAGGTCTTCCACGACGAGTCGCGAGGGGAAGTCCGCGCGGTGGACGGCATCGACTTCGAGTGTCGTCCTGGCGAGGTGTTCGGTCTCCTCGGAGCCAACGGGGCCGGCAAGACCACCACCTTGCGGATGCTCTCGACCATCATCCGCCCGACCTCCGGAACGGCGACCGTGATGGGGCACGACATCGTCGAGGAGCCGGTCGCCGTACGGCGGTCGCTGGGTTTCCATTCTTCCTCCACCGCGCTCTACCCGCGCCTGACGGCCCGGGAGACGCTCGAGTTCTTCGCCCTCGTCAACGGCTTCCCGCGCAGCCGGGTGCGGCAACGCGTCGAGTCGCTCATCGAGCGCTTCGGCCTGGGGGATTTCGCCGATGCGAGG
>RFHH01000052.1 GCA_003696075.1 Acidobacteriota bacterium | reverse complement strand
GTTCGGCGCCGTCCGACGGCCCCGGCGCCGCGGCCGCCGGAGCCTCCCGCGCGGTCTACCGGCGCGGGGGGCCCGGAGCCGCCGTCGCGGCGGAAGGGGCCCCCGCGGCCGCCGAGGATGCCGTCGCCCCCTCCGGTTCACCGGCCGCCGGACGCTCCGCCGGCTCCATTTCTCCGATCACCTCGCCCACTTTCACCACGGCGCCTTTGCCGCGGAGGATCTTCTTGATGACCCCCGAAACCGGGGCGGGAAGTTCGACCGTGACCTTGTCGGACTCGATGACGACGAGCGGCTCGTCCCGTTCGGCAAAGTCGCCCTCCTGCTTCAGCCAGTCGCCGAGTTCGACCTCGACCACGGACTCCCCCATCTCGGGGACCTTCAGTTCGACCGCCATCGGTCCTCCTCACGGCCACCGCCGGGGTGCCGTGTCCTACGCGAAGGCACGCTCGAGGATCTCCTGCTGCTCGCGGCGGTGGCGGCTGGCCGAGCCCGTGGCCGGGCTCGATGCCGGAGGCCGGGAAACGAGCTCGAGCGGCCAGGAGCCGAAGAGCGTGTCGCCGAAGCGTAGCCGGATCGCCGGCCACGCGCCCATGTTCGACGGCTCCTCCTGCACCCACAGAACGCGCGTCCCCCGGGGATATCCCGCCAGCGCGCCGCGAAGCTCCTCGTTCGAAAGCGGATAGAGCTGCTCGACGCGGATCACCGGGACCTCGGACCGCCCGAGCGCCTCCCTCGCTTCGACCAACTCGTAATAGATCTTTCCGCTGCAGATCAGGATTCGGTCGGGCGGCGCCGCCGCGGCATCGGCCCCGGGATCGGGAAGGATCCTCGCGAACCGCCCGGCGGCGAGCGCGTCGAGCGACGAGACCGCCCGCGGGTGGCGGAGCAGGCTCTTCGGGCTCATCACCACCAGCGGTTTCCGCCACGGACGCAGCACCTGGCGCCGGAGGCAGTGGAAGAACTGTGCGGGTGTGGTCAGGTTCACGACCTGCATGTTGTCCCGCACTGCCAGCATCAGGAAGCGCTCGAGACGCGCGCTGGAGTGCTCCGGCCCCATCCCCTCGAAGCCGTGGGGCAGGAGCAGGACCAGCCCGCTCAGCCGGTTCCATTTCGCCTCGGCGCTGGCGATGAACTGGTCGATGATCACCTGCGCCACGTTGGAGAAGTCCCCGAACTGGGCCTCCCAGATGACGAGGGCCTCCGGCATGTCCAGGCTGTAACCGTACTCGAAGCCGAGCACGCCCACCTCGGAAAGCGGGCTGTTGCTGATCACCACCGGGGCCTGATCGGGGGCGAGGTGGGCGAGCGGCATGTAGGTGGAACCGTTCTCCTGGTCGTGGAGAACCGCGTGACGGTGCGAGAAGGTCCCGCGCTCGCTGTCCTGTCCGGTCAGCCGGACGCGGACTCCCTCCGTGGCCAGCGTGGCGAAGGCCAGCGCCTCGGCAGCCGCCCAGTCGAGGGGCCGCTTGCCGGCCGCCATCTCGCGCCGGGCCTGCAGCAGGCGCTCGATCTTCGGATGCACCGCGAATCCCTCGGGCACGGCGGACAACCTCTCGAGAAGCGCCTGCAGCCTCGGCCGTGGCACCGAGGTGTCGACCTCCGGCACATCCTTGTCCCGGCCCCCCTTGTACGCCGACCAGATCCCGCGGAAAGAGCTCTGGGGTGCGCCGTCCGTCGCCTCGGGGGCCTCCGATGCCGAAAGTTCCGCCTCGAGCGTCCGGCGCCGTTCGTCGACCAGGCGGTCGGCTTCCTCGCGGCTCACCGGGTCGGGAAGCGCCTGGAGGTGTTCCAGGTAGGACTCCCTGACCGACTTGCGCGCCCGGATCGCCTTGTAGAGGAGGGGCTGCGTGAACGACGGTTCGTCCCCCTCGTTGTGCCCGCGGCGGCGGAAGCAGTACATGTCGATCACCGCGTCGCGCCCGAACGCCATCCGGAAATCGAGCGCCAGGTCGACGGCCTGCGCCACCGCTTCCGGATCCTCCCCGTTCACGTGGAACAGCGGGATCTGGAGCATCTTGGCCAGATCGGTCGCGTAACGGGTCGAGCGCGCCTGCTCGGGAGGAGTGGTGAAGCCGATCTGGTTGTTGACGATGATGTGCAGCGTCCCGCCGACCTGGTAGGCCGGCAGGCGGCTCATGTTCAGGGTCTCCTGGACGACGCCCTCCCCGGCGAAGGCGGCGTCCCCGTGGATCAGCACGAGAAGGCCCCGCTCGCCCCGCGCGTCGCCGGCCCGGTCCTGCTTCGCGCGAAGCCTCCCCATCGCCACCGGATCGACGAACTCGAGGTGGCTCGGATTGAAGCAGAGAGACAGGTGGACCGTCCGGCCGTCGCTCGTCACCCAATCCCGGCTGTAACCGAGGTGGTACTTCACGTCGCCGGCCGCCTCGCCCTCGCCCGTGTCCCGGAACTCGCGGAAGATCCAGCGCGGGCTCTTGCCCAGGATGTTGGCCAGGACGTTGAGCCGGCCGCGATGGGCCATCCCGATGACGATCTCCGCGATCCCGGACCGGCCGGACTTCTCGATCGCCAGATCGAGCAGCGGGATCAGCGTCTCCGCGCCCTCGAGCGAGAAGCTCTTGGCGCCGACGAACTTCTTCTGGATGAACTCCTCGAAGATCACCGCGTCGGTGAGACGGGTGAGGATCCGCCACTGGTCGTCGCGGGACAGGGGAAGCCGGTTCTCCGTGCTCTCCATCCGGGCCGCGAGCCACCGCCGGATGCGCACGTTCTCGATGTAGTTGAACTGCACGCCGATCGAGCGGCAGTAGGTGTTCTGCATCCGCCGCACGATCTCGCGCAGCGTCATCATCCGCGCCCCATGGATGGTGTCCACGGAGAAGCGCAGATCCATGTGCTCCTCGGTGAATCCGTAGTGCGCGGGGTCGAGCTCGGGCTGAGGCTCGCGAGGCCGGCCGAGGGGATCGATACGCGCGACCATGTGCCCGCGGTTGCGGTAGGCGCGGATCAGTTGGTCGACCCGGTCCTGGAGCTCGATGGCGGTCTTCGGGGCCGTCCGCGGCTCGGCAGCCGCGAACAGCGTGCCGGGGGACAGGCTCGGGCCGATCTGGGGGCGCTCTTCGAACGCGCCGTCCGGCTCGCCGGGGCCCCGGCGGTCGAAGTACGCCCGCCAGGGCGCAGGAACCGAGGACGGGTCCCGCAGATAGCGGGCGTAGAGCTCCTCGACGAAAGCGAGACTCAGGACGTTCGGCTCCGGGGGAGCCGCCCTGCCGGTCGGGTCGCTCATCGCTGGACTCCCTGCCCCGCCGAGCCGGTGCCGCCCCGCCGGATCCCGGCGCAGGCGACGGATTATTGGCCGGCTTCCGGCGGTTTTCCAACCGCGCACGGCGCCGTTCGGGCCGCCGGAGAACGGCCCGGGGCGCCCGGCCGGAGCGGCGAGCGCGCGGCCCTTCGTTGACACCCCCGGGGGGCTGCCGGAGAATGCCGCCGTTTCCGCCGGCGCGGGCCGGCGCGCCGGTGGAAGCGTCCCGACCGCAGGAAGGGGGGAGCCCCGGACCACCGTGGAGACGGCGAAGCGATGAAAGTCATCGTGATCGGAAGCGGCGGCCGCGAGCACGCCCTGTGCTGGAAGATCCGCCAGTCGCGGATCGTCGAGGAACTGTTCTGCAGCCCCGGCAACGCCGGCATCGCCGAGATCGCCGACTGCCCGCCGCTGGCCTCCTCCGATCCCGACGCCGTGGCCGACTTCGTCGCCCGGCAGGGAATCGACCTCACCGTCGTCGGCCCCGAGCTGCCGCTCGCGCAGGGTCTGGCCGATCGGATCGCCGCCCGGGGCCGGGCCGTGTTCGGGCCGACCATGGGAGCGGCGCGGCTCGAATCGAGCAAGGCTTTCGCCAAGGAGTTCATGACCCGGTACGGCATCCCCACCGCGCGATACGAGATCTTCGACGACGCGGACCAAGCGTTGCGGTATGTCGAGAGAGCCGACCTTCCGCTCGTGGTGAAAGCCGACGGGCTCGCCGCCGGGAAGGGGGTGGTCGTCGCCGCCGACCGCGACCAGGCGCGCGAGGCGGTCCAGAAGATGATGGTCCAGGGCGCGTTCGGAAACGCGGGCCGCCGTGTGGTGATCGAGGAGTGCCTGACCGGCCGCGAAGCCTCCTTCTTCGCCATCACCGACGGCGTCCGCGTGATCCCCCTCGTCTCCAGCCAGGACCACAAGCGGGTGTTCGACGGGGACCGCGGGCCGAACACGGGTGGGATGGGAGCTTTCTCCCCCGCCATGCATCTCGACCGGGAGGCCACCGCTTTCGTCCTCGAGAAGATCGTGGGACCGACCATCAAGGGAATCGCCAAGGAGGGGCACCCGTACCGGGGCGTCCTGTACGTGGGGCTGATGCTCACCGAGGACGGCCCGAAGGTGCTCGAGTACAACTGCCGCTTCGGCGATCCCGAAACCCAGGTCGTGATCCCGCGCCTCGCCTCGGATCTGGTCCCGCTCCTGGCCGCCGCGGCGCAGGGGGACCTGTCGGGAGTGCGGGTCGAGTGGCGCCGCGAGGCGGCGGTCTGCGTCGTCATGGCATCGGCCGGGTACCCCGGCAGCTACCCCAAGGGGCGGAAGATCACCGGCCTGGAACGCTTCGCCGGCCGCAGCGACATCCTGGTGTTCCATGCGGGCACGCGGACAGGCCCCAACGGCGAGATCCGAACCGCCGGCGGCCGCGTGCTGGGCGTCACGGCCCTCGGACGCAACCTCGCGGAGGCGCGCGCGAGGGCGTATGCGGCGGTCGGCGAGATCGAGTTCCAGGGGGCGCACTACCGGCGCGACATCGCTGCGGCCGCGATCGAGCCGAACTCCCGCAACCGCGCCGTGGAGGTCCCGTGAAACCGCCGGCGCCGCGCGTCGCGATCCTCATGGGCTCGGCCTCGGACGTCGAGGCCATGGCGGGGGCCGCCGCCCAACTGGAAGCGATGGGCGTGGGATACGAGGTGGAGGTCACCTCGGCACACCGCTCCCCGGAACGGACCATCCGTTACGTGAAGGAGGCCGAAGAACGGGGCATCCGGGTCTTCATCGTCGGAGCCGGGATGGCGGCCCACCTCGCCGGGGTCGTGGCCGCACACACCGTGCGGCCCGTGCTGGGCGTACCGCTGGCGGGCCGCCTGCTCGACGGGCTGGACGCCCTGCTGTCGACGGTTCAGATGCCGAAAGGGGTCCCCGTTGCTACCCTGGGGGTCGGATCCCACGGCGCGGCGAACGCCGGGCTGCTGGCGTGCCAGATCCTCGCTCTCGAGGACGAGCCGCTCAGGCGCCGGCTCGAAGCGGCGCGGCGCGAGCTGTCGCGCGCGGTCGAATCGAGCTCGGAGCGGGCGAAGCGCCGGCTGAGGGAGATCCTGGACGGCTGCTGAATGCGTGACGCCGGCCCCGCGCGACGACCGATCGACAGGAGTTCGGAAGGCGAGGGCGCACCCCGCGGGCTCTATCACGTCGTCACGCTGGGGTGCAAGCTCAACCGGTTCGACAGTTCCCGGGTGGAGGGGATCCTTCGCGCGGCGGGATACCGGGCGACCGCGGACGTCCGCCGGGCCGACGTGATCGTGCTGAACACCTGCACCGTCACCGGCCGGGCCGACGCCGAGGGGCGGAAGCTGGCCCGGCGGCTGCGGCGCGCCAACCCCCGCGCGCGGCTCATCGCCACCGGCTGCTATGCCGAGCGGGATCCCGAGGCGCTGCGGCGCCTCGGCGTGCTCGACGAGGTGGTGGGGCTCGCCGAGCGCGACCGGCTCCCGGAGGCGCTCTTCGGCGAGGAGGCTTGCGTCACGGCCTCGATCGACCTCTTCTTCGCCGATCGCGCCCGCGCGTTTCTCAGAATCCAGGAGGGCTGCGACCTCCGCTGCAGCTACTGCGTGATCCCCTCGGTCCGCGGTCCCAGCCGCTCGGTGCCCCTCCAACAGGTGGTCGACGGCGTCCGCCGGCTCGCCGACGCGGGCGTCAAGGAAGTGGGGCTGACCGGAATCAACACGGGAGCCTGGGGACGCGATCTCACGCCGCGGCGCCGGCTGGCCGAGCTGTTGGAAACGCTGGTGAATCTCGACGCCGGGGTGCGCTACCGCCTCAACTCACTCGAGCCGCGCTGCGTCGCCCCCGAGATCCTCGATCTGATGGCCGCCCGCCCCGACGTGCTCGTTCCGCACCTGCAGGTGCCGCTCCAGAGCGGGTCGGACCGCATCCTCGCCCTCATGTCGCGCAACTACCGCAGCGCCGACTACCGCAGGGTCGTGGAGTCGGTCGCCGAGCGCGTGCCCGATGTCTGCATCGGCGCGGACGTGATCACCGGCTTCCCGGGCGAGACGGAGGAGGACTTCCGCCGGACGCTCCGTCTTGTCGAGAGCCTCCCGCTCGCCTACTTGCACGTTTTCAGCTACTCGCCGCGACCCGGGACCAGGGCCGCATCCCTTCCAGGCCAGGTCGACCCGGCGCGGCGCCGGGCGCGAACCGCCCGGCTCCGTCAGGCGGGAACCGAGCTGGCTCGGGCCTTCCGGTCGCGCATGCTCGGGCGGACCTTCGAGGCTCTGGCCCTCGAAGCGGTGGCCGACGACGGGGCGCGGCGGGCGCTCACCGGGAACTACATCGAGGTCCGGGTGCCCGGTCTTCCCCCCGGCGAACTCGTTCCGGTGCGCCTGACCTCCCTCGACCCCACCTCGCTCGAGGTCAGGGGGGAAAGGGTCGCCGCGTGATCCGGCGCCTTCTCGCCGGCGCGGCGCTCGTCGCGGCGCTGGGTCCCGCTTCCGGCGCCGTCAGGTGGTTCCCCGGGGATCTCGACGCGGCGCGGGAGGAAGCGCGCCTTCGGGGGAAGCTGGTTCTGGTCGACTGCTGGGCTCGATGGTGCCGCTTCTGCCACGTGATGGACGACGAGGTGTGGAGCGATCCCGACCTCGCCATGGACCTCGAGCGCGAGGTCGTCCCGGTCCGGATCGAGGTCGACGTGCCTCACGGCCGGGGCGTCGATCTGGCGCAGCGGTACGGAATCGAGGGGCTTCCCGTGATCCTCTTCCTCGACCCGGACGAGGGGGCGGTGCGGGCGCGACTGGAGGGGATGCAGCACGGCCCGGCCATCCTCGCGGCGCTGGACGAGGCCCTGGGCCCCGCCCCGGAGTCCGCTCCGGAAGGAGCCGGTCCGGAGCGTCTCGTCCGGCTGGCGGCGCGCTGGATCCGCGCCGGCCGGAGAGCGAAGGCGGAGCGGGCTCTCGGAAAGGTCCTCGCGATCGATTCGGCCTGCCGCTCGGACGCGGCCGACGACGCGGCGCTGCTCTTGGCCCGGCTCCGCCCGGAGCGCGCCGCCGAGCTGTACGCGCGGACGGCCCCCACCTGCCGCGGCGCCGATCGCGAACGTCTGTTGTGGGACCGTTGGACCCTCGCGCTCTCACCGGACGGGGAGGAACTCGGCGCCCAGCTCCGGGCGAAGGCGGAGCGCTTCCCCCGAGACGGAGAGGCGGCGCTCGAACTCGCCGCATGGCTGCGGGGCGAGGGCCGGCTGCGGGAGGCGGCCGGGGAGGCCCGGCGGGCCGCCGAACTGCTTCCCGGCGACACGCGCGCGTTCGCCCTGCTGGCCGAGATCCTGGAGGCGGAGGGCGACCGGGAGGGGGCCCTCGCGGCTCTCGAAGAGGCGATCGCCATCGACCCGCACGATCCGGAGCTGCGGAAAGCGCGCCTGCGGCTCCGCCTCGAGCGGCGGGGAGAGCGGCGGTGACTTCCCGCGCCCTCGGCATCGGGGCGCTGCTCCTGCTCACAGTGGCCGGTGTCGCACGCGCGGAAGACGCCGCCTGGGTGCGCCGCCAGGTGGCGGAGCGGACGAACGCCGGGCTCCGGGCCCTGCGGCGCGGCGAGGCCCGCCGGGCGGCCGATCTCCTCTGCTGGGCCGCGGACCGGCTCCTCAACGGCGCCGACGTGGCCTGGTTCTGCGGGCGCGCGCTGCTGGCCGCCCACGAGGCGCCCCGCGCCGTCGGCTACCTCGAGCGGGCGGTCGAGCTCGATCCGCGGAACCTCGGAGCGCGGGTCGACCTCGGCGAGGCCTACCTCGCCGCGGGGCGGCCCGACGAGGCCCGCGCTGCCTTCTTCGCGGCGCTCGAGGTGCGTCCCGACCACTCTCCGGCGCTGGACGGACTCGCGCGCGTGGCGGAGGCCACGGGGAACGAGGAGCGCGCTCTCGAGTTGTTCGCCCTGGCCCTCCGGGCGAACCCGGCCGACGCCGCAGCCAGGCTCCATCGCGGGCAATTGCACCTCGCCGCGGGGCGGGTGGACCAGGCACTCGAAGACATCGAGGAGGCGGCGCGCTTGCGGCCCGACGACGGGCTGGTGCAGCTGGGACTGGCTCAGGTGACCGCGGCGGCGGGGCTCGCCGACAGGGCGCTGTCCGCCGCCCGGCGTGCCGCGGAACTCCTTCCCGGCGACGCCCGGCCCGCCGCTCTCGTCGCGGCGGCCCTGCTCGATCTCGGCGCACCCGAGGAGGCCGAGGCCCAAGCCCGCCGGGCCCTCTCGCTTGATCCCGACCTGCCGCAGGCCAGGATCTCGCTCGCCGAGGTGCTCGGGCGCACCGGAAGGCTCGAGGAGGCGGTGGCGATCCTCGAGCGGTCGCCCGCTCCATGGTGGAGCGAGCGCGATCGGTCGGCGGTTGAGGAGGCCCGCCGCCGGTGGACGGAGCGGCGCGAGGCGCTGGCGCGCCTGACGGAGGCGGCGGCCTCCCCCGACGCCGACCCCGCGACGCTCCTCGCCCTGGCGGAAGCGGAGCTGGCCGCCGGACGGCGCGCGGACGCGTCGCGGCACGCCGCGAGGGCGGCGGAACGATCGGGCGAGCCGGATCTTCTCCGGCGCGCCGCCTACGTGCTGGGGTCCGCGGGCCGGCCCCTCGAGGCGGAGCGCCTCCTGAGCCGGATCGCCGAAGGGGGGCTCGCCGGACCCCGCGATCTCGTCAACATCGGGGTGGCGCGGGAACTCAGCGGTGACCCGGAGGGGGCCGGCGAGGCCTACCGGCGCGCCCTGGACGCCGGCGCCGGGGGGGACGCGAAGCGTGCGGCTCTGGCGGGCCTGGCGCGGCTCGCCCTGCGGGGCGGCGACGTTTCGGAAGCGGGCCGGCTCCTCCGCGCCTTCCTGGCGGCCGGCCCCGAACGGCGGGAGGCGCTGCGTGTCCAGGCGGCGCTTCGGGCCCTCGAGGCCGCCGCGGAGGCGCCGGGGCCGTGACCGGGCACCGGGCCGCCTTGTTCCTGCTCGGCGCCGCCGCTCTCGTGCCGGCGGCGGCTCAGGATCTGGAGCCTCGGCGCGGCTTCGGGGTGACGATCGAACGTCCGGAAAGCGGGGAGGCGGTGATCGGCCGCCAGGAGATCGTCGCCCGGGTCCGTGCGCCGCGGCCGGAGGAGATCGCCTACGTCGAGTTCTTTCTCGACGGCCGGCTCCTGTTCATCGACCGGGAGGCCCCCTACTCGGTCACACACGACTTCGGCCCGCGGGCGCGGGTCCATGTCATCAGGGCGGTCGCCCACCACCGGGACGGACCGGCGGCGTCGGACTTCGTGATCACCGGCGCCCTCGACATCAACGACGTGGTCAACGTGCAGCGGGTGATCCTGGACGTCTCCGTCCGCGACCGGGCGCGGCGGCCGGTCACCGGTCTCGTTGCCGGCGATTTCGAGGTTCTCGAGGACGGGCGGCCGCAGCGGATCGTGGAGGTCTCCACCGAAGAGCGTCCCATCCTCGCGGCAATCCTGATCGACAGCTCGGGATCGATGAAGGATCGGATCGCCGCGGCGCAGGAGGCGGCCTGCCGCTTCATCGCCGGCCTGCGCGACGGCGACCGGGCTTTCGTGATCGCCTTCGACGAGGACGTCTACCTCATCCAGCCGGTGACGGGCGATCGCGATGCACTGTGTGCCGCCGTCCGGTCCACCGAAGCGGTCGGGGGTACGGCGCTCTTCGACGCCCTCGACGCCGCCTATCGCGTCCTGTACCGGGAGAAGGCGGAGCGGCGCGCCATCGTGGTGCTCACCGACGGGGAGGACACCGAATCGCGCCTCGATCGGAAGGCGCTGCTGACCGAGGCGCGGGTCAGCGACGTCGTCGTGTACGCCATCGGGCTCGACGTTCCGCTTCTGAGCGGCGCGCGGCGGGGACTGGTGGAGATCGCGGAGGAAACGGGAGGCCGGGCGCTGTTCATCGAAAAGCCGGACGAGCTGGGCGACGCCTACGCCGCGATCGCCGAGGAGCTCCGCAGCCTGTACCAGATCGTCTACGCCTCGGACAACGAGACGCTCGACGGGCGGTTCGTGACGGTCGAGGTCCGGCTGCCCGGGCGTCGCGGGCTCGAAGTCCGCCACCGGAAAGGTTACTTCGCCGTCCCGCCAGGCCCCTCTCCTGGCGGCTCTCCCTCCGGGGCGCGCGGCGGCAGGAACCTCGGGGGCGGCACCAGCGTATCGAGCGGAGGACGCCTCCCCGCCGGGGCCGGGAGGAGGCGGACGTGCACCGCCAGCGTGCCGCCCCACTCGAGCGGGCCGACCTCGAGCGTCAGATAACCGGCCCGGCCCGCCGCGATCCGGTAGGGGCCCGGAGCGAGCGGCCCCCCGGCCCCCTCCCCTCGCTCGTCGGTCCGCACCAGGAGGGGATCCGCTCGATGGGCGTGGGGGGAAAGGCGGAGCCAGCCGCGGGGAAGCGGTCGGCCATCCTCGTCCGTGAGGCGGACCGTGATGCGGGGCGCCTCGTCGCCGCCCCCGAGCCGCCGCACCCTCTCCGTCTCCGCGGGCGGACCCTCGAGCGTGAGATCAAGCACCGAGCGGAACGGGGGGGCGACCTCGACGCCCTCGACGCGGACCCGCGCCCCCCGGCCCGATCCGCCGACCTCGACGTCGTAGCGGCCGGCCGGCAGCCGGTCGAGGCGGAACGCCCCCGTGCCGTCGGTGGCGGTGAGGGCGACGGCGGGATGCGGTCCGGCGCGGAACGCCGCCACCGTCGCCCCCGGCACGGGGCGCGTGTCGGGCGCCCGGACCTCGCCCTCCAGCCGCCCGGTGGGGCCGGCCAGGGCCACCGCCGCCGCGACGAGCGGCAGCCAGCCGGCGGCGGGCCGCCCGCCGCGCCGGTGGAAGAGGTGGCGACCCGTCTTCCGGTGGCCCATGCCGCCACGATAGCCCCGCGCAGCGGAACGCGCCCGGGCCGGCGCGGGCGGCGCCGGACGGCGGCGGAGCCTACATTGACCCGCGATGTCGCCGGTCCTCATCGAGGCGGTCTTCGAACGGACGCCGGCGGTCCCCCCGGCCCGTCCCGGGGTGCGGTGGGGGATCCGCGCGCGGCTCGCGCGGCGCGACGAGCCGCCGGAAGACAGCGGGCGGGGCTCCCGGGCGGAGGCCTCCCGGGCCCTGCCCCCCGAAAACCTGGCCTCGCCGATCCTCGCTTACGGCCGCGCCGGCCGGATCGTTCCTTTGCCCTCGGCGGAGCGCCCCCGGTTCGACATGTGGGCGTGAGGCGCACCCGCCCGGTCGACGGCCTGCCGGCACAGCCCTAGATTCAGCGGCGGACACCCGATCGGAGCGGCGGCCCCGTGGCGAAGCTCGATTCCTTTCTGCAGGCGATGTTCGACCGCGGGGCTCGGGCCCTCGTCCTCGCCTCCGGGAACCCCGTGTCGCTGGAGCTCGGCGGCGAGAGACGGCCCGTGTCCCGCAGCGCCCCCACCACCGCGCAGATCGAAGCGCTCGTGTCGGAGCTTGCGGGGCCTGGGGCGCTCGACCGGCTCGCTGCGGGCGGAGCCGACGCGCTGCGGGTGGAACGCCCGGGCCTTCCACCCGTCTCGGTCCGCGCCGAACGGCGGGGCGACCGGCTCGAGGTGCGCCTCACCCCCGCCGGGGCGCCCGACGCCGGCCCGGCGGCCGCGGAGGAGCCGGCGATCCACGGCCTGTTCCGGGCGATGCTCCAGGCGGGCGCCTCCGACCTCCACCTCTGCTCGGGCGAAAAGCCGATGGTGCGCGTCGACGGGTCGATGCGGCGGCTGGACGGTCCATCGGCCTTGAACGCCGAGGAGGTCGAGCGGCTGCTCCGCCCGATCGCACCGCCTTCGAACTGGAAGGAGTTCGAGGAAACGGGCGACACCGACTTCGCCTACGAGATCCCCGGTGTCGCCCGCTTCCGTGCCAATCTGTTCCGCGACCGCCACGGGCCCGGAGCCGTTTTCCGGACGATCCCGACCCGGATTCTCAGCGCCGAGGAACTGGGGCTGCCACCGGCGGTCCTCGACCTGTGCCGCCTGACGAAGGGCCTGGTGTTGGTGACGGGACCCACCGGCTCGGGAAAATCGACCACGCTGGCGGCGCTGATCGACCACATCAACTCCACCCGTGACGAACACATCATCACGATCGAGGATCCGATCGAATTCGTCCACACCAACCGCCGCTGCCTGATCAACCAGCGCGAGGTGAACCGGCACACGCGATCTTTCAAGCGGGCGCTGCGCGCCGCGCTCCGCGAGGATCCGGATATCGTCCTGGTCGGCGAGATGCGCGATCTCGAGACGATCGCCATCGCGCTGGAGACCGCGGAGACCGGGCACCTTGTCTTCGGAACGCTGCACACCACGACGGCGGTGTCCACGGTGGACCGGATCATCGACCAGTTCCCCGCCGACCAGCAGGCCCAGGTGCGGGTGATGCTGTCGGAATCGCTCAAGGGCGTCGTCTCGCAGACGCTCTGCCGGCAGGTCGGGGGCGGGCGCGTGGCGGCGCTCGAGATCCTGATCGGCGTGCCGTCGGTCGCCAATCTCATCCGCGAGGGGAAGACGTTCCAGATTCCTTCGGTGATGCAGACCGGGCGGAAGTACGGGATGGTGACGCTGAACGAGTCGCTGATGGCCCTCGTCAAGGCGGGGCGCATCACCCCCGAGGAGGCTTACACGAGGGCCGTCGACAAGATCGGGCTGGCCGCCCAGCTCAAGGCGGCCGGCCGGCCGCTCGCGGCTGCCGAGCCGGCACCCGCGTGATCCCGCCCGCCCCGGCGGCCACCGTGCCGGACAGGCGCGCCCGGCGGATCACGGACATCGCAGCCGCACGGTGGAGGTCGTCGGCCGGCCACAGCTCGAGAAAGCGCCTCATCGCCGCGGCGGCGCCGGGGAGATCGCCCCGCTCGAACAGGATCTTGCCACGGAGGTAGTGAACCTGGGGATCCTCGGGCCGGAGCGCTTCCGCCCGCGCCAGAAGGGCCAGCGCCGTCCCTTCGTCGCCCACCTCCTCCAGCGCCGCCGCGAGGGCCGCCACGGCCGGCTCGAAGCGCGGATGCCGGGCCGCGGCCGCGCGCAGGATCGCGAGACCGCGCTCCCGGTCACCCAGACGGACGAGCAGGCTGCCGACGTTGATCCGGCTCTCGAGCTGGCCGGGCTCGATATCGAGCGCGCGCTGGTAATGAGCGAGGGCGCGGGTCAGATTCCCCTGGCGCTCGTACACCGCCGCGAGGTTGTTGTGGGCGATCGCGTAGTCGGGGACGAGCTCGACGGCGGCCTCGAGTTCGCGCGCCGCCTCCGGGTAGCGGCCGGCGCGCATGTAGGCCAGCCCGAGATTCGCGCGCACCAGCGCCGAGTCGGGCGAGGTCCTCACCATGTCGCTGAACAGGGCGAGGTCGTCGTGCCAGACGCGGCAGCGGGCGCGAGACAGGCCGGCGGCGGCGAGAAGGAGAGCCGCCGCCACCGCGGCCGCCGCTGCCTTCCCGGCGCGGCCGCGGGCGGCCGCCCGGACCGACGCCGCCAGTCGGGCCGCCAGGTACGCGAGGCCGAGCGAAGGGATGTAGGCGAACCGGTCGGCCATCAGCACGTCCCCGAAGCTGCCGAACGCGAGCACGGGGGCGAAGGAAGCGATGGTGAAAGCGCACCAGAATCCGGTACGAGGCTCGCGCCGGATGAGGAGAACCGTCCACCAGCCGGCCGCCGCAACGAGCGCGCCACCGAGCGCCGCCGACCACGACAGGGGGGTCACGGGACCGTAGGGGTAGTGCGCATCGAGTCCGACCGGCAGGAGGAGCAGCGTCGCGTACCTCGCCAGAACGAAGCACGCGGTGGCCGCGAACTGCGGAAGGGTCAGCGGGAGCAGGGCGGTGGGGGCGACGCCGACGGCGGTCGCGCGGATGGCGAGATAGGCGGCGGCCGCGGCCCAGTGGGGCATGGTGAGGGCGAGCGCCCGCCTCAGGCGGCTCGGCTCCGGCACCGTCAGGCAGCGGCGGATCAGGATCAGGCCGGGCAGGGTGATCGCCATCTCCTTCGCAAGAAGCGCCGCGAACAGCAGCGCCGCGGAGCCGTAGCGGTACCCGGCTTTCTCCAGGCGGCGGCCCCCGCTCGAAGCCAGGGCGGCGAACGCGAAGACGGCGCAGAGGAGATCGGTCCGGCCGGAGATCCAGGCCACGGACTCCACATGGACGGGATGGGCCGCGAACAAGGCGGCCCCGAACGCGGCCGGCACGGGCCCGAGACCCTCCTCCAGGGCGATCGCGAGCACGAGGAGGGAGCACGCGACGTGGAGAATCAGGTTGGTCAAGTGGAAGCCGAGCGGATGCCGGCCCCACAAGGCCCGGTCCGCCGCGTAGCTGAGCGTGACCAGCGGCCGGTAGAAGTTCCGGAAGCGATCGTTCTTTTCTCCGGTGTCCCAGAAACCGGTGGCGAAGGAGCGGGCGAGCTGCTCCGGATGGTCGAGAGTCTCGTTTTCCAGGATCAGCGGCCGGTCGTCCCAGACGAACTCCCCCCTCAACGCGGGCGCGTAGGCCCAGCAGGCGACGGCCACGACGAGGGCCGGAAGCGCGATCCGCTCGATGCTCCGCGCCCGCTCCACGCCAGTCCTGCCCTCCCCCCGGAACCTAGGGCCGGGCGCGGGCCGCGGGCCAGTGGCCGCGGTGCGAAGCGGCGAGGCGCCGGACGGGCACGGGCACGGGCGGGCACGGGCGGAACCCTCGCAAGCGCGGGGCAACCCGGGGCGGTTGTTCCGGGAGGCCGGCGCGCCGATATTCGCGTTCGAAGAGGAACGACCGAGGAATGAAAGGATTGGCCGCGTCGCCGCGAGGGAAGAACCGCTCCGATCCGGAGCGCGGCGTCACGCTTCTCGAGATCCTGGTGGTCCTCACCATGCTGGCGGTCGTCTCGGGGGTGACGGCCAACTACGCGCTGGAGTGGATCCGCCGCGAGAAGCTTCGCAGCGCCCTCTACACCGTGAGCTCGCAGCTCGAGCTGGCTCGCCTGGAGGCGCTGAACCGGAACCGGAGCTGCCGGGTGATCGTCGACACGGACGAGGGACAGGTCCAGGTCGTCGACCTGAACCAGCCCGGCGATCCCACCGACGACACGGTCCTCGCCTCGGCCCGCCTGCCCGAGGGAGTCCGGTTTGCCGCGCCGGGCGGAGGGGCCGCCGTGACGTTCGAGCTCCAGCCCGACGGCCGTTACGCCGCGACCTACTCCGCGGGAGGCGTGGTCACCGCTGGAGCCGGGCAGGTCGTCCTCGCGGCCGGGGGGCGTTACGGCCGGGTCACGCTCTTCGTCGCCGGAGGAACCCAGGTCGAGCACTGGGCCGACGGAGGCTGGCATGCCGGGAGCTGATCGCCCGCGGGCCGGCATGTCCCTCGTGGAAGTGCTGGTGGCGATGCTCCTGCTGTCGCTGCTGGCCCTCGCCGCCGCCCCGATGTACTACCAGGCCACCCACGCCTCCGCGGCGGGCGCCGACCTCGGCACGGTCGGGGCGCTCGCGGTGGAACGGATGGAGCAGCTCCGCGCCCTGCCCTTCTCCGATCTCGAGGACGGCGGCGATCTCGATGCGGACGTTCCCGGATACGTCGACGACTCGCACGAGGAAGCGGTGGTGCGCTGGAGCATCGAAACGAACGCTCAGGGCACGCTGAAGACGATCCGGGTGAAGGCGATCGCCCGCCGGGCCGTGGCCGGCAGGGCGAAGCAGGTGGTGCTGACGAGCCTCCGGACGCGCTGAGAGAGCTCAGGCGAGCCGGACCCCCCGCTCGCCGGCCCAGACCCGGCCGAGTTCCTCCAGCTTGTCCTCGCCGAGCGCCTGGGTCGCCATCGGAAACAGAACCTGCTCTTCCTTGGCGAAGTGCTCGCGCGCCACCGAGATGGCGTGCAGGAGCAGCCCGCGGGCCACTTCCGCGTCCGCCTCGCTGGCGGCCCGGTTCACCGCTCCTTCGATCTCGTCGTGCTCCGCCCGCATCACCGCCAGCGGCCCGGCCGGCCCCATGGTGGGCTCGAGGGCGGCGAAGAGGTGATCGTTCTCGATCCGCGCGTGCGGCAGGAGCGCCGCCGCGAGAAGCTCGGCGAGCGGCCCCGCGGAGCCGGGATCGGAGCCCAGCCTCGATTCGATCCGGTCGAACAGCGCGTAGAAAGCCCCGTGTTCGCCCAGCAGCGCGTCGGTGATCTTCACGGCGTCTCTCCTGCACCCGCCCGCGAGGGCGAGCGGCCGCCGATCATCCTGGGCCCAGGCGCCGGCGTCAAGCGCCGAGGCCGGCCGCAACGGGCGGGCGCCGGACCGCCCCCGCGCGTCCCCGGCGCCTGCCGCGTGGTATGGTGGCGAAGCCGCGGCCCGGGGGCCGACCGGAGACGTCCCGTGCGCAGCGCCTTTCTGGCACTGGTGCTCGTCGCCGCGCCCGTCGCGGGAGCGGCGCCGGCGCGGCCGAACGTGCTCCTCGTCACGGTCGACACGCTGCGGGCGGACCACTGCTCGTTCAACGGCTACGCGGTGCGCACGACGCCGAACCTCGAGCGGCTCGCTCGGCGCGGGACGGTTTTCGCCGCCACCTATTCCGCCTCCTCCTGGACGCCTCCCGCGATGGCGTCCCTGTTCACCTCGCTGCCGCCGCACGCCCACGGAGTGGTGAACGGCACCGTCCGCCACCACCGGCTCGTCGAGCAAGACCGCCTGGCGCCGGAGCTCCGGACGCTGGCGGAGGCGTTCGCCGCCGCGGGTTACGCGACGGCCGGCGTGTCGACCAACATCCATCTCTCGCCCCAGACAGGATTCGCCCAGGGGTTCGAACGCTTCGAGCGGCGGTACTGGGCTCCCGCGGAGGAGGCGACGGAGGCGGCGCTCGAACTGGCGCGCCAGCTCGGAAGGGACCGCCCGCTGTTCCTCTGGGTCCACTACATGGATCCGCACGATCCGTACCGCGCTCGCTCTCCGTGGATCGATCGGTTCGCGGCCGGCCTCAGGGTGGCCGATTGGGCGGGGCGGCCGCTGACCGAGTTGCGGGGCGACCCCCGGCTCCGGCGCGACGAATCGGAGCGGCGCGCCCTCGTCGCCCTGTACGACAGCGAGATCGCGGCCGTCGACGCCGCCGTCGGAGAACTGGTCCGCGGCCTCGGCGCCGCCGGGGATTGGGTGATCGCGTTCACCGCCGACCACGGAGAGTCGCTCCTCGAGCGGGGCATGATGGGACACGGCAACGGGCTGTACGAGCAGGAGGTGCGCATTCCGCTCCTGCTGCTGATCCCCGGAACGGCGACCGTCCGGCGGGTCGATCGGCCGGTCAGCCTCCTCGACGTCGGGCCGACCCTCCTCGAGGCCGCCGGGGTGGGGGTTCCCGCCGCGTCGGCCGGCCGGAGCCTGCTGCCCCTCGCGCGCGGCGAGAAGCCCGCGGCCGTTCCGGTCGTGATGGAAATCGCGCGCCGGCGACTGGTGGCGCACGCCGTTCGCGACGGTGAGTTCAAGCTGTACGTGTCGTCCAGCCCCGTGCGCTTCACGTCGCTGTTCGACCTCCGTACGGATCCGGAGGAGACTCGCAGCGTTCTCGCGGAACACGCGGCGACCGCGGCCCGCCTGAGAGCCGTGTGGGCGGCGTGGATGAAGCGCTGGCCGGCGCGGAAGGCGGAGAAGGTGCGGGGCCGGATGGAGGAGGGCGATTTCGAGCGGCTGAGGAGTCTCGGCTACCTCGACTGATCGCCGTCCCCGCCGCCGGTGAGGTCGACGAGTTCGATCCCCGCCTCCCGGGCGAACTCGAGGATCCGCGCGTCCCGGTAGAACTCGCCGTAGTAGATCCGGCGGATTCCCGCGTTCGCCAGCAGCCGGAAGCAGATCCAACACGGACTCGCGGTGATGTAGATCTCGGCGCCGTCGATGCACACGCCGTGGCGGGCCGCCTGGGCCACGGCGTTGGCCTCGGCGTGCACCGTCCGGACACAGTGGCCGTTCTCCATCAGATGGCCCACTTCGTCACAGTGGGCGAGGCCGCGGATGGAGCCGTTGTATCCGGTGGAGAGGATCGTCTTGTCGCGGACGATCACCGCGCCCACATGCTTGCGGTCGCATGTGCTGCGGGTCGCGACCTGCCGGGCGATGTTCATGAAGTAGGTGTTCCAGTCGGCCCTCGCTCGGGACATCGCAATCCCTCCGCCGCCGGTCCGGCCCGGCCTATGGTAACCCGGCGCCGGCGGGCGGTATCCGGCGGTTACCCGGGGCTCCGGCCGAGCTGCTACCCTACCCCGCCGGACGCTCCCCGGCGGGAGGAACCAGCCCCCGTGAAGGAACAGATCCCGCTGTCGGCTCCCGACATCTCCGAGGAGGACATCGCCGCGGTGACCGCTGTCCTGCGCGGGCGGCGGCTCAGCCTCGGGCCCGAGCTGGCGAAGTTCGAGCGGGCGGTGGCCGAGTACGCGGGAACGCGCGAAGCGGTGGCCGTCTCCTCGGGAACGGCGGGTCTTCACCTGCTGGTCCACGCGCTCGGCATCGGGCCGGGGGACGAGGTGATCACCACGCCGTTCTCCTTCATCGCGTCGGCGAACTGCATCCTGTTCGAAGGAGCCCGGCCGCGCTTCGCCGATATCGATCCGGTGACGTGGGATCTCGACCCGGCCGCCGCCGAGGCGGCGGTCACGCCCCGCACGCGCGCGATCCTGCCGGTGCACGTCTTCGGGCGTCCCTGCCCGATGCCCCGGTACCTCGAGATCGCGGAGCGAAGAGGACTCCGGGTGATCGAGGACTCGTGCGAGGCGATGGGCACCAGGATCGGTGGCCGCATGGCCGGGACGTTCGGCGACGCCGGGGTGTACGCGTTCTATCCCAACAAACAGATGACGACCGGTGAGGGGGGCGTGATCGTCACCGACGATCCCGGCCTGGCCGCGCGCCTGCGCTCGCTCCGGAACCAGGGCCGCGCGGCGGACGGGCGGTGGCTCTGCCATGAGCGGCTGGGATGGAATTACCGGATCCCCGACATCTTGTGCGCGCTCGGATCGAGCCAGCTCCGTCGGCTCGAGCACTTCATCGCCCAGCGGCAGCGGGTGTTCGACCTGTACCGGGAACGCCTCGCGGGGATCGAGGAGATCGAGCTTCCGGCGCCGGCCCCGCCCGGCACGCGCGTGTCCTGGTTCGTGTACGTCGTCGCGCTCCGGCCCCCTGCCGACGCCGCACGCCGCGACGCCGTCCTGGAGCGTCTCCGCGCCGCGGGAATCGGCTGCCGGGCCTACTTCCCCCCCATCCACCTCCAACCCTTCTATCGCGAGCGCTTCGGCTACCGGGAAGGGATGTTTCCCGTCACCGAGTCGGTGGCCGCGCGGACGATCGCCCTGCCCTTCCACAACCGACTCGGGGAGCGCGAGGTGGACCGGGTGGCCGAGGCGCTCGCCGCCGCGCTGGCACGGCGCTGAACCGGAGCACCGCCCGGACGCGTTCGCCCCGGTCCGCAGCCGTTCCGAAGCGGGCCCCCGGCTCGCGCGTGCCGATTGGGCCACCCATATTGGCCCCGGGGGATCACCGCTCGGGACGCTCTCGAACGGACGACGCATGTCGGACAGGACGAGCACGACACCGCCCCGGCCGGCCCCCTCCCCGCCCCAACCCCGATCCGGTAGCTTCCGGGGCCCCGGCGCGCTGCTGCGCCGCGTGGGCGCCCGGCTCCGGAGCCTCCTCCCGCACGGCCGGGTCCGGCGCGCGGCGGAGAGGCTGGCGGCGCTCGCCGGAGTGCCGCCGGAGCACGCCTCGCCCGCACGCCGCCTCGAGGAGCTGGTCGAGCGGGTCGAGGTCCTCTGGAAGGAGAATCGCGCGCGATGGGAGTCCGAGCGGGCGGCGCTGGAGGCGCGATGCGCGGAGCTGCGCGGAGCCTTGGCGCGAAAGGAGGCCGCGCTCTCCGAGCGCGCCCGGATGCTGGCCGAGCTCAGCCGCGAAATCCGGGTGCCCTTGAACGGCGTGATGGGAATGGCGACGCTCCTGCTGGACGGCGATCTCAGGCCCGAACAGCGGGAGTGCGCGGCCTCGATCCTGGAGTCGGGCCGGGCCCTGCTGTCGGCGGTGAACGGCCTGCTCGACTACGCTCGGCTCGAGGCCGACGGCCTGGAGCTGGAGGCGCGGCGTTTCAACCTCCGCCGCCTCGTGGAGGAGGTGGCCGCCGAAACGGCGCGGGGCCTCGGGGAGATCGGGCCGCGGGTTCTGGTCCGTTTCGCTCCCGGAACCCCTGAGATCGTCGTCGGGGACCCCGACCGTCTCCGGCAGGTCCTCGCCGCCCTCGGCGCGCACGCGATCAAGCTCACCGCCACCGGGCATGTGCTGTTCGCCGTGGAGGGCTGCCGGACCGAGTCCGGGGAGGCCATCCTCCGGTTCGAGGTGGAGGACACCGGCATCGGCCTGCCTCGCAGCAAGCTCCGCCGCCTGTTCGGCCCGGGCGCGGGGCGGGCGAGCCGGACGGGGGACGGTTTCGCCCTCTCGGTCGGCCGCCGCATCGTCGAGCTGATGGGCGGCTCGCTGACGGCCGAGAGCCGGATCGGACAGGGAACGACGGTGTCGTTCACCGTGCGGCTTCCCGCGCCCGCAGCGGGCGGCGAGCCGGCCCTGCCCGCACCCTTACGGGGCCGGGGCGTCCTGATCGCCGACCCTCACGCCCCCTCCCGCCACATCCTCGCGGAACGGCTCGCTTTCTGGGGCCTCCGGGTCGAACAGGCGCCGACCTTGGAGGAGGCGCGGGCCCGGGTCGAGTCGAGCCCCCCCGACGCGGTGATCGCCGACGAGGCCCTTCTCGCCGACGATCCGTCGGTGCCCTACCACCGGGCGCTGGGGGTCGACCGGACGAGGCTCGTCGTCGTCGTCCCCGAACGATCCCTCGTGCCCGAGATGGTCCCCTCCGGCCACCGCCGGCTCGCCCGCCCGGTGCGCCTGGAGGAGCTCCGCGAGGCGCTCTGCGAGTGCGTCTTCGGCCCTCAGCGGCCCGCCGCCGAGGCCGACACGCCCGCCGCGCCGCCGGAGGCCGGGCTGGCCGGAACGCGCGTTCTGCTGGCCGAGGACAACGAGATCAACGCCAAGATGCTCCGGAGGCTTCTGGATCGGCTCGGCTGCCGGGTCGACACCGCCGCCGACGGCAAGGAGGCGGTGCGTCTGGCCAAGGAGCGGCGGTACGACGTGGTGCTGATGGACTGCGTCATGCCCCACGTGGACGGCTACGAGGCGGCGCGGGCGATCCGGCGCCACGAGGCCTTGTCGGGCATGGAGCGCGTCCCGATCGTGGCCATCACCGCGAGCGCCATGGCCGGGGACCGGGAGCGGTGCCTCGAGGCCGGAATGGACGACTACCTGACGAAGCCGATCGACCGCGAGCTGCTGCGGGCCGTGCTGCACCGGCAGCTCGCCCGCACCGCCGACGGCGCGGCGCAGCGGCTTCGCACCGAGGCCGCGCCGGCCTGAGCAACGGTCAGACGGGCGCGCGGTTGCGGGCCCACCGCGGGTGGGTGATCTCGTACTTCTGGATCTTGTAGTTCATCACCCGGCTGCTGATCCCGAGAAAACGCGCTGCGTCCTTCTGGACCCAGTCGTTCATCCGCAGAGCCTCGAGGATCGCCATCTTCTCGAGCTCCTCCAGGGCGATCCCCTCCGGCGGAAGACGGAGGACAGCCGCGCGGCGGCCGCGCTCGTCCATCCCCTCGCGGGCCCCCAAGGTGAGATCTTTCGGCTCGATGATCTCCCCGTCCGCCATGAGCACGGCCCGCTCGATCGTGTTCTCCAGTTCGCGGATGTTGCCGGGCCAGTTGTGCCGCGTCAGCAGCCTCAGGGCCGCGGGAGCGAATCCGCGCATCGGCTTGTTCAGCTCCGTCGCGAACCGCTGGAGGAAGAAAGTGGCCAGCGGGATGATGTCTTCCTTGCGCTCCCGCAGCGGGGGCATCCTGATGGTCACCACGTTCAGGCGGTAGTAGAGATCCTCCCGGAACTCGCCCTTCTCGATCGCTTCCTCCAGATCGCAGTTGGTGGCCGCGATGACCCTCACGTCCGACTTGATGGTGCGGGTCCCTCCGAGCCGCTCGAACTCCTTCTCCTGAAGGACGCGCAGCACCTTGGCCTGGGTGCCGGGAGACATGGTCCCGATCTCGTCGAGGAACAGCGTTCCCTCGTTCGCCAGCTCGAACCGCCCCGCCCGCTGGCGGTCGGCTCCGGTGAACGCGCCCCTCTCGTGGCCGAAGAGTTCCGACTCGAGCAGGTTCTCGGGAAGCGCGGCACAGTTGATCTTGACGAACGGGCCGTTCCTTCGCGCCGAGTTGCGGTGGATCGCTTCGGCGATCAGCTCCTTCCCCGTGCCCGTCTCCCCGAGGATGAGCACCGTGGCGTTGGAAGGGGAGACCTTGGCCACGATATCGAAGATCCGCCGCATCGCCGGCGATTCGCCGACCATGTTGTCGAAGGTGCTGACCAGCTCCCGCCGATCGATCGCCATGAGCTGCGAGACCAGGCGGCGGTGCTCCAGCGCCCGCTCCGCCTTCAGCTCGAGCTCCTCGAGATTGAACGGTTTCTGGATGTAGTCGTACGCGCCGAGTCTCATGGCCTCGACCGCACCTTCGACCGTGCCGTAGGCGGTCATCATGATCACCGCGGTCGTCTCGTTGATCCGGCGCACACGGCGGAGAAGCTCGAGGCCGTCCAGGCCGGGCATCTTGTAGTCGGTGATCACGAGGTCGAAGTAGTCGCGCTCGATGGCCTCGAGCGCCTGCCGGCCGTCCTCCGCCTCGACGACGTCATGGCCGGCGTCGCGGAACGCCTCCGCGATGCCCTCGCGCAGGTTCCGCTCGTCCTCGGCGACAAGGATCTTGCGCATCCCTCTCCCCCGCTCCAGCGTTGGCTATCCGGCCGTCTTCCGGCCGTCGGGCGTGCGCGGCAGCCGGATGCGGAAGACCGTCCCACCTTCGGGGCCGTCCATCACGTCTATCATGCCATGATGGCATTCTGCGATCTTGCGGGCCATCGGCAGGCCGAGGCCGGACCCGTTCCGTTTCGACGTGACGAAGGGATAGAAGATCTTTTCCCTCACCTCGTCCTGGATCCCGGGGCCGTCGTCGGCGATCCTGATCTCCACGGCTGCCGGGTCTTGTCCGGGCCGGGCGAGGCCCCGGACCTCCAACCGCAGCCGGCCGCGGCCTTCCATCGCCTCGAATGCGTTGAGAACGATGTTCACCAGCATCTGGCGGATCAGGCCGCCGTCCACGATGACCGGGGGAAGCGCCGGCTCGTAATCACGCTCCACCTCGACCCGATGCGGGCCGAAACGCGCCGAGGCCTCCTCCACCGCGCGCTCGAGCAGCGAGCTCACCTCGTGCGGGGCCCACTCCGGCGCCACCGGCCGGGCGAACTCCAGCCCCTCCGACACGATGCGGTTCACTCGCGCCACGTCGGAGACGATCTTCTCCACCAGACGCAGCTCCTCCGGCCGGTCCCGGAGGCGGCGCCGGAGAAGTCCGACGGTGACCTCGATCGAGGCGAGCGGGTTCCGGATCTCGTGCGCGAGGCTGGCCCCCATCTGCCCGAGCGCCGCCAGGCGGTCGCGCAGCTTCTCCTGCTCTTCGAGCCGCTCGACGTGGGTGAGATCCTTGAAAAACAGGCCGATCCCGGCGGCCTCTCCATCGTCGCCCGGGATCGGGCTGATGGTGAAGCCGATCGTCTTGCCGTCGTCCTCCCGGGAGCGGATCTCCAGCTCCGCACGGTTCGGCAGGTGCGACATCTCCAGGGCATCGAGGAGGACCTCGGCCAGCCGCGGATGGCGCGCGAGGGCCTGGCGGACGGGCATCCCCTCGATGGGATCCTCATCGTCGAGATCCAGGATCTGGCGCGCCAGCGCGTTGATGGTCAGGATGCGGCCGCCCCGATCGACGGTGAGGAGGCCGCAACGCATCCCCTCCACCAGCCGCCGGAAGTAGGCGTCGTCGACGGCGGCCGCTGCGCGAACCGCGGTGCCACCCGTCACGGGAGTCTCCACGTGCCGAATCTCGGCGCCCGGAGGGTGGGGGTCAAGGCGCGGAAGGGAGCGTGTCGCCGCCCTGGGCGAGCCTCGCCCGGATCAGTCCGGCATCCTCGCCGTCGATCACCCCGTCGCCGTTCGGATCGAGCTGCGGCCGGTAGTCCGGATCCTCCCGCACCGTTCCGAACGCTTCCAGAACGGCCTCGAGGTCGGCCGCATCCACCCGGCCCGACCGGTCGACGTCGAGCAGCTCCGGCCGGGCGGCGAGGTAGGAAGGAGCGCGCCGGACCGGATTCACGACGAGCAGATCTCCGGGGCCCGGCGCGGGGACGCCGGGCTCGGCGCGGAGCTCGACCAGGAGCCGCTCCGAATCGATCACCGTCACGTCGCCCGCCGTCAAGCCCGCCCGCCGGCTGAGCACCACCGCGCCGTCGTCGAAGTTGGAACCGCGAAGGGTGACGAGCACCCATCGACCCGGCTCGAGACGGCCTTCCAGCGCCTCGATCCTCGGTTCCGGCATCGTGACGAGGGTCCGGGTCGCCTCCCGCGCGCGGTTCCCCCAGATGTCGTACGGCCGCACGCGGACCCCGTAGCGGCGTCCGTCCGCAAGACCGCGGAGCCGGACCGTGGTCGCGCGTCCCGCGTCGAACGTCCGCAGGATCGTCCCGTCCTCGTCGAGCAGCTCGACGTCGTAGCCCGCCGTGAGCTCGTCGCCGCTCGGCGGCCACTCGAGGGCCAGCTCACCGGCCATCGCGGCCGGAAGCGCGAACCACGCCAGGACCGCCGCGAGCCCGGCAGCGCGCGCGCACTTCATTGTCCACCTCCGCTTCCACGGGTCGGCCGCGGAATCGTGACGCCGAATCCGGCGTCGGCGGCGCTGGCACCCACCTCGGTCGCCAACTGGACGACGATCGGCTGGCCGCCCGCCAGGCCGTGGGTCCCCGAAGCTCCCGAGAGCTGGACGCCGTGGGGACCGGTCCGGACGGTGATGCGGGCCCGGCGGCCGGAGGGCATGGCGGCCGTCGGACGGAGGACGACGGTTCGCCCCCCGTCGCGGGTCGGGAACGGCGTCGTCAGTTCGAGGACCTCCATGCGCCGGCCGGCGCTCACGGCGAGCTCGAACACGCCGGGCACCGCCGATTCCGGGGTCACCGGCTCGGCGAAGGTGATCCGGAACTCGGCGCTCGCCGGGATGCCCGTGTTGCCGGGGTCGAGGCTGCGGGCGCCCGGTGCGAGGGGGCCGCTCTCGCCCGACATCGGGTCGTACCAGGACGAGGAGACGAACCCGCCCTCCACACGCCACGCGGGGCGGGTCGACCACACACGCGGCATGAGATAGTCCGAAAGACCGTGCGGCTCGAGGCGAGCCCGCATCTCCGGACCTGCGAGCCGGACCTCCGTGGCGTAGGCGGCGCCCGCTTCGAGCGGCTCCACGAGGTCGATCGCCACGGTGCGGCCGTCGGCCGACAGGCGTGGCGAGGTCGGCGCCTGGGCCAGATCGCGGCCGGAAATCTCGACGGCGAACGCCGCCCGCAGCTCCTCCGCCGTGAGCGCGCCGAACAGCGGGCTCATGTCCCGGTCGAACGTGACGGTGACGGTGGAGCGCGTCCGGAGCACCCCGTAGTCGTCCGCCGCCGGGTCGCTGCCCGTCACGACCGGCGGTCCGGACGGCGGGGGCGGCCCGCCGGATCCGGCCGTGGTGAAGGGCGGGGACTGGACGAAGTCGCTGGCCATCGGGTTGCCGGCGAGGTCGGCGACGCCGCCGGTTCCCCCGGAGACCTCGATGTGGTACGAGGCTCCGCCGGCCAGGGGCCGCGCCGGGACGATCGTCACCACGGCACCGGAGACCTGGGGCGATCCCGTGGCCTGCGCCACCTCCGCGCCATCGGCATCGACGAGCCGAACCGTCCGCGCGGTCACCGTCGCGGGATCGACCGCTTCGCTGAAGGTCACCGCGGGATGCACGGTGGTCGCCACCCCGGATGTCCCTGCCGCCGGGTCGGTGGACACGACCGACGGCGGCGTGGTGTCTCCCGAGTCCGCGGCCACCACCGTGATGGCGCCGGCGAGCGTGCCGAACACCCATGGGTGCAGGTCGGGCTGGGAGTACGTGATGTCGGGGTTGAGGACGGTCAGATCGGAGGTCGTCGTCGCCGCGTCGGGCGCCGCCTGGACGGTCACCTCGAGCTGGCGGCACCCCGCGACGCGGGTGGAGATCACCGACAGGCCGGGGTGCGAGAGCTTCACGCGGGCGGGGGGATGACCGGGATCCTGGGAATCGCCGGGATCGAAGTTCACCCCGGTGACGGTGAAGGTGACCGTTTCCCCCTGGCGGATCTCGCCCGGCGTGACGGACGCGACCTCCGGGCGCGGCCAGCCGCGCACCGTGTTGCTGTCGTCCACGCTCTCGAGACCGCCCGTGTCGTACGCGCGGACGGCGGCGTACCAGAGCGTGCAGTCCGCGAGGCCGGACAGCGTCGCCTGCGTCGCCTTGCCCGCATCGAGGACGTTGTCGTGCGAGCCCGGGGCGAGGCCGTAGTAGACCCGGTAGCCGGCGAGGTCGGCGTCCGGAACCGGGTCCCAGCGGAGATCCATCGTCCCGGCCCACACGGGGCCCGCCAGCGAAAGGGCCACCGCGGCCGCCCAGGCGCGGCGCCCGCCCCATGGCGAGGGGTGTTCCCGCATCCGCTCTCCTCCGTCGCCCCCTGGGCCCGGTCCGTGCCCAGTCCCTCCGGAGGGCCTCGCGCGCTGCCCCTGAAGCTCCTGGCTCGACCCAGCCGGAAGGCCGGGGATGCAAGGAGCGCGCCACCGGTGCGGCCGGCCTCCGCCTCCTCCGAACCCCCGGCGGGTGCGGCCGATCGCCGCGCGGCGGATCCCGCCCGCACGCGGGCCGGTTACGATATCGCAACCGGCGGCACGTCCCGGGGTGGCCGCCGTGCCGGACGGGCGCGTGCCACAATGGGCGCCGCCCGGCGCTGTGCCGGCGGTCGGGAGTTGGCTCGATGAGAGAGAACGAGGCCCGCCCGGTTGCGCACCCGCCGGTGCGTGTCGTCGACAAGCCGTGGGGACGAGAGGACTGGTTGGCCGTCGGCGACCGGGTGGTCCTCAAGCGGCTCGTCGTCGAGCAGGGGCACCGCCTCTCGCTCCAGTACCACCGGCAGAAGGAAGAAGCGTGGATCGTGCTCGCGGGCCGAGCCCGCGTCACGCTCGGAGAGCGGAGGGGGGAGATCGGGCCCGGCGACGTCGTGCACGTGCGCCCGGGGACGGTGCATCGCATCGAGGCGATCGAACGACTGGAGATCCTCGAGGCGAGCACGCCGGAGCTCGACGACGTCGTGCGGGTCGAGGACGATTTCGGACGGTCGGGGGGGAAGGAGGAGCGTTGAATCGGGCGATCTTCAAGGCCTACGACGTCCGGGGCGCCTACCCCGACGAGATCGATGGCGAGGTGACGCGACGCATCGGCCGGGCGATCGCGGCTTTTCTCGGCTGCCGCGACGCGCTCGTCGGGCACGACATGAGGCGCAGCTCTCCCGAGCTGGCGCAGGGCGTCATCGAGGGACTGCGCGACGGCGGGGTCGATGTCACCGCGATCGGACTCGCCTCGTCACCCCTCGTCTACTTCGCCGGGCGCGACTTCGCCTGCTCGGTCTCCGTGACCGCCTCCCACAACCCGCCGCCGGACAATGGACTGAAGATCTGCCGCGAGGGGGCCCTGCCGATCGGGGCGGCGAACGGGCTCCAGGAGATCGCACGGCTGGCCGAGGAGGACGGGGCCGCGCCGGCGCCCGTGCGCGGGGGCCTCGCCGAGGACGCGCCCCGCGCCCGCTTCGTCGACTTCTCGCTCGAAGCCCTGGAGGCGGATCGGCCGTTCCAGGTGGTGGTCGATGCGGGGAACGGGATGGGCGGTCTGGACTACGGCGAGCTGATGAAACGCGACATCCCGTTCCGGATCGTGCCGCTTTACTTCGAGCCGGACGACTCTTTCCCGCACCACCCCGCCAATCCCCTCGACTTCAGCACACTCGAGGATCTGCGCCGGACCGTGGTCGAAAGGGGCGCCGACCTCGGGGTCGGGCTCGACGGCGATGCGGACCGCTGCTTTTTCGTCGACGAAACGGGAACGATCCTGACCGCCGACCTGGTGACGGCGCTCATCGCCCAGGACATCCTGGCCCACGAGCCGGGCGCGACCATTCTCCACGACCTCCGGAGTTCCCGCGTGGTCCGCGAAGAGATCGAGAGGGCCGGTGGGCGCGCCGTCGAGTGCCGCGTGGGGCACGCCTTCATCAAGCAGGCCTTGCGTCGCGAGGGTGGTGTCTTCGCGGGCGAGCTGTCCGGCCATTTCTACTTCAAGGAGTCCTCGTACGCGGAGAACACCTTTCTCGCCCTGTTCCGCATCCTGAACATCCTGGCCGCCCGGGGAGAGCCGCTGTCTCGCCTCGTCGCACCGCTCCGCCGCTACGTCTCGAGCGGCGAGATCAACTCGAAGGTGGCGGATCCCCGGAAGATCATCGAGGAGCTGGAGCGGCGGTACGCCTCGGGCGAGATCAGCCATCTCGACGGACTGAAGGTCTCCTTCGAGGATTGGTGGTTCAACGTCCGCCCCTCCAACACCGAGCCGGTGCTCCGGCTCGTGCTCGAAGCGAACACCCGGGAACTGATGGAAGCGAAGCGGGACGAGCTGCTGGCGATCATCCGCGGATGACGGCGGGACGCCGGCGCCCGCCGATCCGGAAGAGCGGCCGCGATCGCTGACACGGACCCATGTTCACCGTATAGGGAGCCCGGCCATGCCGCACGACGCGACCCGCGCTGCGCTCGTCGAGATCCTGAACCGCGTGCTGCCGGCGGCGCTGCCCGCCGGATGGCCCGAGGGGCGTCCGCTCGCCGAGGCGGGCCTCGACTCGGTGGGCGTGCTGGCCCTGGTCGACGAGATCGAAGCGCGATTCGGCTTTCGCCTGGCCGACGACGAGCTGGTCGCCGAGAACTTCGAAACTCTCGAGGGTCTCGTCAGGCTGGTGACGCGAAGGAGGCCGGCCTGAGATGGACCCGTACCTGGTCCATCATCTGCTCGAACGCGCGGCGGCGGCGCGTCCCGACGCTCCCTTCCTGGTCGAAGCCGACGGGACGTCCTCCTACGGGACGATCGCGCGCGCGGCGCACGCGGTCGCCGCCGCCCTCCACCGCGGGGGGGTCCGGCGGGGGGACCGCGTGGCGCTGCTCGCCCGGAATTCGCGTGCCTACGTGTCGGCTTACTACGGGGCACTGAGGGCCGGAGCCGCCGTGGTCCCGCTCAACACCGCCGCGGCGGAGGAGGATCTCGTCCGCGTGCTCGCCGACTGCTCGCCGCGCGCGGTGGTCGCCGGGCCGGGTTTCGGAAGCCGCCTGGGCCGGGCGCTGGGGCGGCTCGCCCGGCGGGAGCGCCCGCGCCTGGCGTTGGTCGAGGAGGCGGAGGAGGCCGAGCTCCCGGCGGGGATCGCGCCGCTTCCTCTCCGGGAGGTGATGGAGGCACGGGAGGGCCCGCCTGACGTGCCGGTCATCGATCTCGACCTGGCATCGATCGTCTACACCTCGGGAAGCACGGGGACTCCCCGCGGGGCCATGCTCCGGCACCTGAACCTGATGTCCAACACGCGGTCGATCGTCGCTTATCTCGGCCTGAGGGCGGACGACCGGGTGCTGGCGGTGCTGCCGTTCCACTACGTGTACGGCAAGACGCTGCTCAACACCCACGCAGCGGTCGGGGCAACGGTGGTGATCGAGAATCGGTTCATGTTCCCGGTCACCGCTCTCGAAACGCTGGAACGGGAACGCTGCACCGGATTCGCCGGCGTCCCGTCCACTTTCGCCGTCCTCCTCCGGCGCACCGACCTCGCCCGCCGGGAGCTCCCGCACCTGCGTTACGTCACGCAGGCCGGCGGCCCGATGAGTGCCGCGCTGACGCGGCGCCTCATCGAGGCCCTCCCCGGCAAGAAGATCTTCGTGATGTACGGGGCGACCGAGGCCTCCGCGCGGCTCAGCTACCTCGACCCGGCCGAGCTCCCGCGGAAGATCGGGTCGGTGGGGAAGGCGATTCCCAACGTGGAACTCGAGGTCGTCCGCGAGGACGGCTCGGCGGCCGCCCCGGGTGAAATCGGCGAGATCGTCGCCCGCGGTTCGAACATCTTCGCCGGGTACTGGAACGACCCCGAGGAGACAGCCCGGGTCTTCGACGCGCGCGGGCGCTACCGGACCGGAGATCTCGGCTATTTCGACGAGGAAGGGTTCCTCTACGTGACGGGACGCTTGCGGGACATGATCAAGTCGGGGGCCCACCGGATCTCGGCCCGCGAGATCGAGGAGGCGATCCTCGAGGACGAATCGGTCGTCGAGGCGGCGGTCATCGGCGTCCCGGACGAGGTGCTGGGCGAAGCCATCCGGGCCTTCGTGGTCTTCGAGGACGGAGCGGGGCCGGGCGCCGCCGCCGCGCTCCGCAAGCGTCTCGCCGGGCGCCTTCCCCCCTACAAGCTGCCGGCGGCGATCGTCGCGTGCCGGGAGCTGCCGAAGAACGAAGCGGGCAAGATCATGAAGCAGCGCCTGCGGGAAACCGCCGGGGGCGCCTCTCCGGAGTCATGATGCGCCGGACCGCCGCCTCACGGCCCTCGGTCGGTTTTCCCGAGCCGCCGCTCACCGGGGAGCT
>RFHH01000051.1 GCA_003696075.1 Acidobacteriota bacterium | reverse complement strand
TATCCAGCCCGGAACGCATCGAACGGTGCGCCGCGGTAACCCCTCATCGCTCAGCGACTTGGGCGGAAGAGCGCGCCAGACGGGATGGAGGTGCATCCCCAATGGTGCGTTGGGCCGCCGAACTCGCAGGATAACGGGAGGTTGCGGTTGCGAATCGGATCGATGACCGGGGATCGGGCCAAAGTGTCCTTCGTCCATCGAGTTGCGCGGCGTTTCGCACCATCGAGGAAGCACCTGCCGAGGGTTCCGATGCGCCCGCAGGGCCCGCCTCTCGCGTCACGGTCCGACCGCGACAGCGCCTCTGGCTCCCGGATCCCCACGGGCGGAAGACCCGTGCTTGACGGAGCTTCCGGCCTCCCTTTCCCGCTTCACCATGAGGGCATGCGACGCCGGCCGAAATCCTAACGATCCCGCATCCGCGGCAGCCGCCGCGCCTTCGACGCCGCCCGCCGCTTCTCACCCCTTTTCTGCCCCTGCCCCGGCTGCCGGGGCCATCGTCCCGACGCCCGCTCCCTCGGCTGGAACCCCCAGCGTCGAGGCGGGCGCCCCGTAACCTCCCGGCGGGTGGTCGTCTGGCGCTTCACCTGCCGTCGGTGCGGCCGCAGCTTCGGCTTCAGCGGTGACGACCGCCGCCGGAGCCGGAGTGCGAACCGTCCCGGGGGCCCCATCGGGGCCCCGCACCGTCCCGCCGCCGGTGGCCCCGGACCTCGACGCCCCCCCGGTCCGCCGAAGCAGCCCCGAGCGCAACGGAGCGGAGCGGCGAACCCGGAAAAAGGCGCCCTCGGATCGCGCTTCCCTCGTCGCGCACGAAGGGGTACCCCCGCCGGACTCGAGCGGAACGCCGCGGGCCGCCGGGCGACGGACGAGGGAGGAGCTGCCCTCCGGCCGCTGATTCCCCTTCGACGGAAGCGGGATCAGACGACCGTGCCGGGCGGTAGCACCGCGCGGCGCGGGACGACGATGACGCCGTCGCGGATGCAGTAGTTCTCGCCGTCCGCGTGGGTCAGACCGGCCTCGTTGACGAGCCGGCAGCCGTCCCCGATCCGGGCGTCGAGGTCGACGATGGCCGAGCGGATCACGCAGTCCCGCCCCACGCCTAGAGGGATGCGGCCACTCGGCACGGGAAGCCGCTCGAGTTCGGTAGCCCCCATCAGAACCGAGTCTTCGATCACCGATCCCTCGCGGACCACGACCCGGATACCGACGATCGAGCGGTGGACCCGCGCGGCCGAAACGATGCTGCCGTCGCAGAGGATCGCCCGAGAGACCTTGCAATCCCCCACCTTGCACCCCGGGAGGAATCGGGGGTGGGTGTAGATAGGAAAGTCGGGGTTGTACAGATCGAACTGGGGCAGCGGTTCGGTGAGTTCCAGGCTCGCCTGGTGGTAGCCGCGGATCGTACCGATGTCGCGCCAATATCCTTTGTGGACGAACCCGAGGACGCGGCGGTGGGGGAGCGCCTCGGGGATGACCTCCCGGCCGAAGTCGGTCGAGGAGGTGCCGGAAAGAAGTTCCGCGAGCACCTCGGCCCGGAACACGTAGATTCCCATGCTGGCCAGCACGGAACCGGGCTCCGCCTCGAGCCCCAGCTTTCGGATCGTCCCCTCGTCGAGTGCGAACCTTCCGATCACCTCGGGATCGGACGGCTTCTCGGCGAACTCGACCAGCCGGCCCTCCTCGTCCATGCGGAGGATCCCGAGCTGCGGGGCTTCCGAGGGAGGAACCGGGTGCACGGCGATCGTCAAGTCGGCGCCGCGGTCCCGGTGCAGGAGCACCATCGCCTTGAGGTCCATCAGGTAGAGCTGGTCCCCGGACAGGATGAGGATTTCCCTCGGCTCGGGTGCGAGCAGACGGGGTAGCGTCTTGCGGATGGCGTCGGCGGTTCCCTGGTACCAGTCCCGGTTCTCGAGGCTCTGGTCCGCCGCGAGAATGTTGACGAAGCCCCGGCTGAAGACGTCGAAGCGGTACGTCTGGGCGATGTGGCGGTTCAGGCTGGCGCTGTTGAACTGCGTGAGGACGAAGATCCGGTCGATTCCGGCGTGAAGGCTGTTGCTGATCGGGATGTCGATGAGGCGGAACTTCCCCCCGACCGGGACGGCCGGCTTCGCCCGGTCGCGGGTCAAGGGCCAGAGCCTCGTGCCCTGCCCGCCGCCAAGAATGGCCGTCACGACATCCTTCATGCTTCGTCGCCTCCGGCGCATTCTACCCTCCCGGGGCCGCCGGCAGCCGCGGCTCCGGAAGGCGTTGGAGGGCGTATCCCGGCCGGATCCGATCCCGGCGGTTGCACGGCGCTTCCGCGCGGGCATGATGCGGCGGGAAACGGCATCCCTCCGAGGAGGTGCGCATGGAGACGACGGGTCGGTGGCCGGAGTGGGTCCAACGGCTCGCGGCGAACCCTTACGCCCAGGCGGCCGCGATCGTTCTCGTGGCGTTCGTCGCCGCGAGGCTGGTGAACGTCATCGTCACGCGGTTGCTCCGCCGGCTCACGGAGCGGACCCGCACGGAGCTGGACGACCGGATCCTGGCGGCCCTCGACCGACCGGTTTCGAAGTCGGTCCTTCTGGTGGGCCTGGGCCTGGCGGCCCGCCGCATCGCTCCCCCGCCTGCGGCGCTGTTCCTGGTGCTGGGGACTCTCAAGACGTTGGCCGTTCTGCTCTGGGCCGGCTTCGGCTTTCACGTCGCGGGGGCTGTTCTCGAGATCGTGTCGCGACAACACGCCGATGCCCCTCTCCTCGCCAGGCGCATGCTCCCGTTGTACGAGAACCTGGCGAAACTCCTCCTTGCCGGCGCAGCCGTCTACTTCCTGTTCCTTTCCTGGAACATCGACGTGACCGCATGGCTCGCCTCGGCCGGGATCGTCGGACTGGCCCTGGGGTTCGCCGCCAAGGACACCCTGGCCAATCTGTTCTCCGGCCTGTTCATCCTCGCCGATGCGCCGTACAAGCTCGGCGATTACATCGTTCTCGATTCCGGCGAGCGGGGGAGGGTGACGCAGGTCGGCCTGCGGAGCACGCGGCTGCTGACACGGGACGACGTCGAGATCACCATACCGAACGCCGTGATCGCGAATGCCAAGATCGTCAACGAGAGCGGCGGGCCGTGGAAGAAGGCGAGGCTGCGCGTGCCGGTCGGCGTCGCCTACGGAAGCGACGTGGACCGGGTGAGGCGGATCCTCCTCGATGTCGCCGGCGAGACACCGGTGGTCGCTCCGGACCCGGCTCCGCGAGTGCGCTTCCAGCGATTCGGGGACTCGAGCCTCGACTTCGAGCTGCAGTGCTGGATCCGGGATCCGGAGGACCGAGGTCTCGCCCTCGACGCGCTCAACACGGCGATCTACAAGCGCTTCGCCGCCGAGGGAGTGGAGATCCCGTTCCCTCAGCGCGACCTGCACATCAAGGAGATGCCGGGCTCCCGCGGCTGATCTCCCCACCGGCCGGCTCGCGCGCGACGGGGTAGAGCAGGTAACGCTCGTCGAAGTACGGAGTCCGCTCGTAGAAGAAGCGCAGGCGCGCCGCCGGGTCGCCGCGGAACGCCTCGTCGCTCTCCAACCGCCGGAGGAATTCGGCGCGGAGGTCCGGGTCCTCCTCGAGCATCGCGCGGGCGAGTGGCTCGAGCACGTAGGGCTCGATGTACTCCGTACGCTGCAGGACCGGCAGGAAGAATCCCCAGCGGAAGAGGGAATCGGGTGACTCGGGTTCGAGAAGAAGGACCGCGAGGTCCCCGAGCTCCTGATCGGTCGGCACCCGCACCGATCCGGCCGGCCACGTCTCTTCCCGCACCTCGACCGAGACCGCGGCCGACACGCGCACGCGGCCTTCGAAGGGGCGCTCGTCGAGTTCGGGGGCCGATAGCCGGTAGTAGGCGAGGCGCAGCCGCCGCGGCGCGACCTGGCGCTCGAAGCGGATGCCATGCCAGGACAGCCGGTCGATGACCTCGGTCCAGGCGGGAGGGATCCAGTAGGCGTCCGGCCGCGAAACGCTCTTCGCCGGCTCGGAGGCGATGGCGTAGGGGACGCGGAGGACGACAGGGCGACCCGTCCACTCCATGACCGGAGTTCCCGTGACGGGGGAGAGGTGCTCGCGGCTCGAGACCCCGAGGAACTCGATCTCGGGCGGCTTTTCGTCGGGAACTCTCCAGTCCAGCGGCACGTTCGCCCGGCGGCGCCTCCGGTCCGCAGCGATCGACTCTCGCAGCTCGGCGCCATGCTCCGCAGCCACCCTGAGAGTCTCTCGCAACAGCACGTAGGTGCCGAGGACGCGGCGCTCGTAGCCCTTCAGCGAGTGGTTCTCCACGAGAACGGTCGGGAGATGCCGCGCGTCGCCGTATCCCGTTGAGTAGCGGGGCGACGCGGTCCAGCCGACGATTCCTCGCGACGGATCGCGTCCGTCGGCGGGGAAGACGAGCGGCCCCGGAACGTGTCCTTCCCGGCGCAGGGCCTGCGAGACCGCCGGGCGATAGACCTCGTCGAGCCACCGGGCGATGGCGGGCGAGTGGGCGTGCGGCCCGTTCCAGCCGAACGTGATGTCGTACTGGTAGTCGGCGCCGTCGGTGACGTGCAAATCGAGGTACAGGTCCGGCGCCCACTCGCGAAGGACGCGGACCAGCGCGCGCATCTCCGGCGCGTCGAGCTTCGCGTAGTCGCGGTTGAGATTGAGGTTCTTCGCGGTGGTGCGCCAGCCCGTCTCCTCCGGGCCGCGCTGGTTCACGCGGCCGAAGCGGGAGAAACGCTCGTGACCGTCGACGTTGAAGATGGGGACGAAGAGCAGGTTCGCACCCTCGAGCAGCGCACGCTCCCGACCTCCGACGGTCAAGTCGCGCAAGAGCATCATCCCAGCGTCCTTCCCGTCGATCTCCCCGGCGTGAATCCCGGCCTGCGCCAGAACGGTGGGCCGGCCGCTCCGGCGGAGTGCCTCCGGGGTCGCCTCTCCCTCCCGCGAAGCCACCGCCATGACGATGGCGCGCCCTTCGGGAGACCGGCCGATCGTCACCAGCGTCACGCGCGGACTCGCTTCCGCCAGGCGGGAAAGCCAGGCCATCGTTTCGTCGTAGCGGGGCGTGTGCCGGAAAAGCTCCCGCTCCGCCGGGGTCGCCCAGGGGTGGTCCGGGGGAAGCGCGAGACGGCGGCTGGCCCCATCCCACTTCGGAGCCGGGGGCAGCACCGCCTCCGCAGCCGGATGCGGGGGCAGAGCGGCGGCGGAGGCGAGCAGGGCGGCGCTCGGAATCAGACGGCGGAATCTCATGCCGGGTCTCCTCGCGATCGGGCGGCCACTATCGCACACCGCCGGGGAGGTGCGACCCGGAAGGCGAGGCGTGCGGGCGGTTCTCCCCGGCGGGCGGTCCCGGGGCGCCGCTTTCCGGTCGCGGGACGACGTTCGAAGCGCGGGGGGCCGATCGAGAGAGACCTCGGGCGGTGCGGGTCCGACCCCGGTTCGCGCGGGCCTCCCCTCGGACGACTCTCGCCCTTTCTTCGAGAAGAAGTGGATCCCGGTTTCCCGTGCAACCTCCCGCCGGCCAAGGAGCTGCGGCGTCTCCCCTCCGGGAACGGCCGGGTGGACGCGGGATGCATCCTCGAAGGTGGTTTTCCGATCCAAAAATCGCCGGGCGTGAGGCCGGTGGCCTCTCCGGCCGCGCGCGGCGCTCCGGCTCGGGAACGAGCGCCGATCCTACATGGAGTCGGAGGTGCTTCCTCGATGGTGCGAAACGTCGCGCAACTCGGTGTACGACGGACACTTCGGCCCGGCCCCCCGGTCATCGATCCGCTCGAGACCGGAGCCTCCCTTCGTCCAGCGAGTTCGGCGGCCCAACGCACCATTGGGGATGCACCTCGCTTCCATCGAGGTGCGGGCATTGGAGCCCCCTCCTGGGCGCTCCGATCCCGGGCCGTTCACGGAAGGTCGAAGCACGGCGCCGCAGATGCCGCTGGACGGCCCGCACCCGGCTACGAGCGCCGGAGGAGTCGTTTCCGCGCGGGGAGGGACCCCGCTTCCGGCCCCGCCGCGTGGAGCGCCGCCCACCCGACCGCCGGAGAGCCCGGCGGACCGTCCGGCCCGGCGAACGGGGCCGGAGGCAGCGAAGGCTCCGGCCATCGAGCCGAAGCGGCGCCCTCTCCGGCGGCTCCATGAATCGTCCGGGTCGCCCGGGACGTGGGGAGCACCCTCTGTCCCCGTCCCGAGCCTCCCTTCCGGTCCGCTGGCGGCTCGCGCGGCCCGACGAGAAACGGCTATCCTCGGCGCCATGAAGAACGTCGCTCGTGTCCTTCTTTTCGTCGCCGCCGCCTCCAGCGCTCTCGCCGGGCCGCCGTCCGGCGGGACCGTCCGCCTCGTTGCCGCGGCGCCCGGCTACCCGGGGACGACCGAGACGGCGCAGCCGACCATGGATCGTTTCGCGCTGGCGCTCGCCAGCGGCCTGGGGTGGCCGCCCGGTCGCCTCACCGCGGTCTACGATCCCGACGAAGACAGCGGCGCGGCCCGCATCGCCGACGAGAGCACGGTGCTGGCCTTGGTGCCGCTCCCGTTCTACCTCGCCCACCGCGCGGAGCTGCGGTTGGACCCGCTCCTGGTCGCGTCGCGGACCCCGCGCCCGGCGCAGGTGTGGAGCCTCGTCGCCGCGAAGGGCGCCGCGAGCGGGCCGGCGGATCTCGGGGGCTGGCGCGTCGCGGGGAGCGCCGGCTATGCGCCTGCCTTCGTTCGGGGCGTGCTGTTCGATTCCCTCCCCCCCGACGTCGAGATCGTCTTTTCCAGCCGCGTTCTGTCGCTCCTCCGGCGCGCGGCGGCTGGAGAGAAGGTGGCCGTTCTCCTCGACGAGGCGCAGGCGGGGGGCGTCGCCTCCCTCTCCTTCGGAGGAAAACTGGCAGTGGTGGCCCGCTCGGCTCCCGTCCCGGAGGCGCTGTTGTGCGCTGTGCGCGGCCGGCTGGCCACGGACGACCGGACGGCGGTGAAGGAGGCGGTCATGCGGCTCGACGAGCAGAGCCGGGAGCTTCTCTCCGCGATGCAGATCCGCCGTTTCTTCCCCGTCGACGAGCAGGGGCTCGCCGCCGTCGAACGCGCGTTCGACGAAGCGCGCTGAGCCGCGCGGGCGATGGGGGCCAGGCCGAGGCGTTTCACCGAAGCGGTCGCCGTCGTTCCGGTTGCCTTGCTGTTGGGCGTCGCGGCCGGGGGCTGCGTGTCGCCCCTCCGGCAGCCCGCGGCGCCCCTCGAGGCGAGCACGCGGGCCGGCCGGTCCGATCCGGCGGAGCTCGAGAGGCAGGCCCGGGAGCTCTGGGATCTCCGGCCGGATCTCGACGCCGTGCGCCGGGCCGCGCAGGCATGGCTCGACGCGGCCGCGCTGGATCCGCGGTCGGCGCGCTGCGCCGACCGGCTCGCCGAGGCCGTCCGGGCCCATGTCTGGCTTGCCGAGCACGAGGAGAGTGCCGCGGCGCGGGAAGCGGCGGCGGCCCGTGCGCTGGACGCCGCGCGGCATTGCCGGGAGCGCTTCCCCGACCGCATCGACTGCGAGTACTGGTTCGCGGTGGCTCTCGGGGTGACGGCCCGCGAGCGCCCGGCCACGGCGGGGAAATCGCTGGCCCTGATGATCGAGGCGCTCGAGCGGGTGGCGGAGCGGGAGCCCGCCCTCGAACAGGCCGGACCTCACCGCGTTCTCGCCTTGGTCTACCTCCGGGCTCCCGGCTGGCCCGCGGGACCGGGCGACGAGGAGGCGGGGCTGGAGCACGCGAGAAAGGCCGTCGCGCTGGCGCCCGATTTCCCGCCCAACGTCCTCGCGCTGGCCGAGGCGCTCGACCGGAACGGAGACGCCGAAGGCGCGCGGGAGACCTACGAGAGGGCACGGGAACAGGCGGAGAACTGGGCCGCCCGCGGCCACCCGGACGCGCCGGCGTGGCGGGAGGAGGCCGAGCGGGCGCTGCGCCGGCTCGGCGGAGCCGCCCCGAAGGGTGGCCGGTAGGGGGCCCGGGCCGCCCTCCCGTGCCGCCACGCGCGCCGCGACGGGGTGGCGCGGCGGGAGCGCCCTGGTTGAACGGGCAACCCGATCCGAGAACAATAGAACCGCTCCGATTTGTGCCGCTTCCGGCCCACAGAAGCGGGCGATCCACTTCCACGAGGTCCCTCCCATGACTTCCGACACACGCCTTCCCTCCTCCCGCTTCCGGTTCGGGTGCCTCCTGCCGGTCGTCGCCGGCGCCCTCCTCCTCGCGGGCGTCGCCCGGGCGGACGGCCCCCGCGTCGCCAGGTACCACGTCCTGCGGGGGCGCGCGGCCTGGCCGGCCGACCTGGCCGCGCCGGAGCACCGCACCCGCTGGATCCTCGGGGTGCCCGCCGGGGCCGCCCAGAGGCGGCTCGAGATCCGGCCGGAGGGCGACCGCGTGACGGTGGTCGCGGAGCCGCTTCGCCCGGAGGCCGGGGAGAGGACCGCCAGGACGTTCGGAGACCGGCGCGGTGGCCGTGACGTGACCGCGTGGTGGCTTCCCGACCGGGGCGAAGGGATCTTGCGGCCCGGCGAGCGGCGCACCCTCGATCTGTTCGAGGAGACGGCGGGGGGGCGCGACGAGCTGCGGATCGAGCTCGAGGGCCTCGGGGTCGGCTGGGCGGAGCTGCCCGCGGGTCCCCGGGAGGTGGTCCTGGAGCGCGCGCGGGTGTTCCGGCGCGCCGCCGGCGCCTCCGCGTTCACCTTCGAGGAGGAGGTGATGCGTCTCGTCGGCCGGCGCGCGGGGCTCGTGGCGGAGACGGTCACCCCGGCCTCCGGAGAGCCGGAAGCGTCGATTCTCGCCGGTGTCGACCAGGGTGCCGGAACCCTTCAGCTCTACTACAGCGAGCTCAAGCCGATCGTCCACCAGAACATCCAGTACGGCTGGGACCGGGGAGGCAAGTGCAACGGCGGGCCGAACAACGGCCAGCCATGCGTGGAGAACGCGGACTGCCGGACGAGCATCTTCGATCCCTACACGTGCGATCCGATCAGCGTGTCGGAGGTGACCCCTGACGGGTTCCCCGACATGGGCGCGTTGCTGGCGGCGGATTACTGGGACTTCTCCGGCAACGACCGCACCAACAGCGTCGCCGAGGTCACGTCCACGGTCACGCCGCTCGACTCCGCCCACACCTGCAACATCGGTCAGTGCGGCTTCACGAACCCGGCGACGAGGATCCTGGCCAAGCAGGACCGCGACTTCCTCGACCCGTCCAAGACGGACGATCTCATCACGACGGTCTTCGAGAACGAGGATGCTTCGTCGGCGGCGTTTTGCGGAGGCGCCCCGTGCCCGATCACATGGCAGCGGGCCGGCGCACTCCGCGAGGGGAAGTCGGGGCTTTTCGGGGACGGAGAGAGCCGGTTCTGCTACGACCCGCTGGAGGGGCGGTCGGCGGTGGCGCAATGGGTGTTCCCGCACCAGGACACGAAAGGCTATTTCTTCCAGGCCGGCGATTCCTGGCGCACCGACTTCGCGGCCTGCGAGCAGAACATCTTCAACACCGTCTGCGGTGATCCCGGGCTGTTTCCCACGCTCTACGTGAAGGCCTGCAACGACAAGGGGAACTTCCAGGCGTCGGACGTGCTGAAGGGAGGCGTGGTCAAGCTTCCGTCCGGCCACACGCTGAACGTCCTTGTCGTGCGCATTCTCACCGAGTTCTGCGTGTACACCTGCGGGCAGTGCACCGATGGAATCTTCGGCTGCAAGACGGACGAGGTGCGGAAGGCGATCTATCTGTTCGTCGCTCCCCACATCACCACCGTGGTGCGCCTGCAGTCTCCCAACGTCATCCCCCTGCCGATCGAATCGCAGAACACGCTGGAAGAGACGGACATCAAGTTCGGGCTCTTGCCGCCGTTGACGATCGAGTCGCCCGGCGCTACGGACACCACGATCGACGTGCGGTGGGATCCCGGCCGGGACACCTCCCGGATCCTCGACTACGTCGTTTACTGGGATACCGACTCGGGAAGCTCCTCCCCGTACGCCTTCAACTCCATCGACAACGCGGGACAGGTCTCTTTCGACGGCACCTCGGCCACCATCTCCGGACTGACCCCGGGGACCACCTACTACATCACCGTGACGTCCCGTTCGAGCTACACGGATCCGAAGAGCGGCGTGACGACCATTTACGAGAGTATCATCTACCCCACTCAGATCTTCGGCGATCCGGACTTCGCTTATCCGATCGAGGTGGTTCAGACGACGACGGGTGGATCGTGCACGCCGACGGCGGAGGTGACGGGGTTGACCGTCAGCAGGCTCGCCGACGGCAGCCTTCAGTTCTGTTGGGATCCCGTCAGCGATCCATGCCTCGATGGCTACGACCTGCTCGGATCCGACGATGCGACCTCCGACGCGAACTGGCAGACCGTGGCCAGCGTGACGAGCGCGGAAACGTGCTGGACCGGCTCGCCGGCGAACACCTTCTACCTCGTCGTCGCCCGCGGCACGGGAGGAACCGGTCCGTGGGGACACTACGGGCACTGAGGTGACGGGTCCCCGCCGAGTTTCGGGTGCCCTGCTGGTGCTGCTGCTGGTGGGAGCGCTGCTCCCGCCGGCCGTGGCACAGACGACCGGGGGTTCGATCACCGGCAGGGTGGCGACACCGGACGGCCGCCCCGTGGCGGATGCCGTCATCGAGGCGATCTCGCCCGATACCGGAGCGCTGAGGACGGCGCTCACCGACCGGAAGGGGCGCTACGCGCTGGTCAACCTGCCGACGGGGACCTGGAAAGTGATCGCCAGGACGCCCGGGGGCGGGAGCAGCGCGCCGCGGGAGGTCCGGCTGTCGCTGCAGCAGGCCATCGAGCTCGACTTCACCGTGGTGGCGGAAGTCGAGGAGACGGTGACGGTCACGGCGCGGCCGCCACTGGTCGATCCGCAGCGGAGCTGGGGCGAGCTGCGAATCGGCAAGCAGGAGACCGAAGACCTGCCGGTGGCGGGCCGCGTGGTCACCGACCTCGCGCTGCTCGATTCGCAGGTGGCGGGCGTGGCGCCGGCGCAGTTCTTCGGCGAGCGGAGCTCGGTCTTCGTGCTGAACGGGCAGTCGGGACGGGGCAACGCCTTTCTGGTCGACGGTCTCGACAACGGCGACCGGGTGAGCAGCACCACGCTCAACAGCTACTTCTCCCAGCAGGTCATCGATGAATTCGTCGTCCTGACCCAGCAGTTCGCTCCCGAGTTCGGCCGGGCCGCGGGCGGGGTGCTCAACATCGTCACGCGGCGGGGAAGCAACAACTTCGAGAGCGACTTCTTCGTTCAGGGGACGAGGAGTAACTGGAACTCGTCCGGTCCGTTCGTCGCCGGCCTTCCGCGGGAGACCTCCGAGGTGCTCGCCACGCGCCGCGATGCCACGGGGATCACCTTCGGTGGGCCGATCGTGCCCGACAAGGCTTTCTACTTCTTTTCTTACGAGCGGCAGCGCTCCACCGATCCGATGCCCTACACGGGAGTGGACCGGAACGGCGTCGCCGGCGGCGTCTTCGCCGCCGACGCCGAGGATGACAATTTCTTCCTCAGGACGGATTTCCAGCTCTCCCCGCGGCACAGCCTGATGCTCCGTCTGTCCGCGGACGACCGGCGCACCGAGGGCCTGAACGTCGGCGGAATCTACACCCCCGAGGCGGGCTTCGCGCTCGACGAACAGGACGTTCAGTTCGCGGCGTCGCTGCAGTCGGTCTGGGAGTCGGGCTTGATGCACGAGCTGAGGCTCCTCGCCGGACGGTCCGAATTCGACCAGCAGGCGAATTCCTCGCTCACCGCCGTCACCCGCCCGTCCGGGGTTTTCGGCGGGAATCCGCTCAACATGCAGCGCCGGCAGGAGGAGAGGCTCCAGCTGGTGGACAACCTGACGCTCACGCGGGGCGCCCACACGCTGAAATTGGGTTTCGATGTGCTGCGCACGGTGACGCATGCGTCCGTCCGGTTCAATCCCCAGGGGGGTTTCCTCTACGGCACGGACGAGCCGTGGGACCCGGGAGACTGCCTCGACCTGAACGCGTCGCAAATCGGGCAGGCGGCCCGTGACGAGCAGGAGGGACTCGGGCGGAATCCGATCCCGTGCCCCTTCGGGGACCGTGACGGCGACGGGACGCCGAACGAGCCCGGGAAGTGGTGGACCTATCCCACCGTTTACGTCCTCGTCGACGGGCATCCGGACGTGACGTTCCGGGACACGCAGTACGCCTTCTTCGCGCAGGACGCCTGGCAGGTCACGCGTGACCTTCTGCTGCACTACGGCCTTCGATACGACCTCAGCACCTTCCGCCTCGGCCGGGATGTTCGGGTCCCGTCGGATAAGATTCCGAACGGCGGCGCCGGGCGCGACACGGACAACATCGCCCCACGCCTCGGTTTCACCTGGCGTCCCCTGGACGGCCGCCGCATCGTCGTCCGGGGCGGAGCGGGTATCTTCTACGACAAGATCCCTCTCGCCTTCCCGGCGGCGAGCGCGGTCAGTTCGGACATCGCGATCAACATGATCTTCCCTCAGGCCCTCGGGTTCGAGCTCACCGAGCAGGCGGTCGACGAGTTCGGTTCCGACGCCGTACGGCCGATCCTCCAGCAGTTCCCGGAACTGGCGCTGAGGTTTTCGACGGGAACGGAGCTGGAGACCCCGTACTCGGTTCAGTACACCCTGGGTGCCGACATCGGTCTCGGGCGGGCGGGGGCGTTGCGGATCGACCTCAACCGGTCGCTCGGGTATCACCAGGTGCTGCTCCGCGACCTGAACCCGGTGGTCGAGGTGCTGACGTTCGGTGGCCGCAAGCGGCTCGACGAGTTTCCGAACCGGAACCTGACGCCGTTCGGTCAGCCGATCCACCGGGACGAGAGCCTTGGCTCCATCGCCGCGATCGTGACCGAGGGGAGGAGTTGGTACACCGGGGTCACCCTGGGATGGAACTGGCGCGGCGAACAGGGTTGGGCCAGCGCGTCCTACACCTGGTCGCGAGCCGAGGACCTCGGTTTCGATCCGCTCAAGGGCGGGATCTCCCTCCCTCCGAATTCCGACGACCTCGCCGCCGAGAGGGGTCGATCCGACGCCGATCGCCGGCACCGCGCCGTTTTCGCCGCCGGTGTGCCCCTTCCGATGGGGCTCCGCGGTTCGACGGTCGTGCGCTACGCCAGCGGGGCGCCCTTCAACGTGACCCTCGGCCGCGACACGAACCTGGACGGGCAGGACAACGACCGTCCGGAGGGAATCGGTCGCAACACCGGTGCGGACACGCCGCTCGAGGTCGTCAACGCCATCCGGGTCGCGGAGGGGCTGTCCCCCGTAACGCGCCTCGAGGAGCCCGATTTCCTTCAGGTCGACTTCAGGATCGAAAAGCCGTTCCTCTTGCGCGACGGCCGCGTCCAGGGCGACGTGTACGTCCAGGTCTTCAACGCGTTCGACCGTTTCAACCCGGTTGCCGTGGAAGGCCGGATCCTGTCGGACCGCTTCGGCGAACCCTACGGGCTCGGCGGGCCGCCGCGCACGATCGAGATCGGGTTGCACCTGGGTGTGGGACGGCGCTGAGCGGGGTCTACTTCTGCCCGGCTGACTCCCTTCCGCAGGCGTCCACGGACGTCACCTCGTAGAAGGCATTGCCGGTCGAGGCGTCCGCCCAGTCCGGAACGGCGGTCTCGGCCACGGGGACGGCACCGGCCAGTGCCCGAGGCGAGGCGGCGCGGTAGATGCGGTAGGACGCGGCACCGGCGGCCGGCGCCCACCGCAACCTGGCGGTGCCGCCCTCGAGCGACACCGTCAAGGTCGCCCCGACGGGTGCCGCCTCCCCCACGACCTCCACCGAGCGGGACGCGGGGAGCGAAACATTGCCCCGGTCGTCGCGCGCCCGCGCTTCCACGGAATGCCGCCCGGCTCCGAGGGAAAGTGTCCGGGAGAACTCCTCGACGGGACCGTCGAAAGCACCATCAGCCGCCGTCACCCCCGATTCGGTCCACGGACCGCCGTCCACCCGCATCTCGACGGCGGCGATTCTCAGGATCGAGATGTCGCGCCGCGGCGTCGCGTTGAGGGGGTTCGAGTTCGGGTAGGGCACCACCTGCGCGGTGCCGGAGAAGCGCGCCAGGCCGTCGCAGGAGGGGTCGGCGCTGTCCAGCCGGAGGGAGATCTCGGGAGGGGAGGAAAGGACGTCGGGTGTCCCGTCGCCGTCCGAGTCGAGCAGGCCGACCTGTTTCACCGTGGCCGGGCAGGAAAGGGCCGCGTTGTCCCTCATCACGCAGGCGGTGACCGTCCCGCACAGGTTCTCGCAGTTGTCGTTCGTGCCCGCGAGATAGCCGGAAGCCGCCAGGCAATCGCAGGCCGACGCCGCGTATTCGTCGAGGGCATAGAAGCTGTGATGCAGCTCGTGCCGCAAGACCATGTCCATGCGGGCGATCCCCCAGCCGTCGTTGTCCGTCGTCATCACGACGTGGGGGCCGCCGACCCACGAGTAAGCGAAGTAGCCGTCGCCGAAGCGCCCGTCGCCGTCATTCTCCGAATTGGCGACGAAGACGTTCACCGCCCAGTCCGTTCCGTCGGCGAGTCTCGTGGCGTCGGCGAACCGCCGGGACCGCGTGAGCCGCGATCCGGTCGCGTAGCCGAAGCGCTCGAGGATTTCCGTCACCCACAGCTCCTCGCCGCCGGTTCCGGACGGATCGGCGGGACGCGAGATCGGCTCGTAGGAGGTCCGTGCTCGCGGATCGGTGCGTCCGGGGAAGACGTGGATGGTGAAGCTGAGTCCCGCGTGCGGGTACATCTGCTGCAGGTCGGCCGCGGCGGCGTAGGCGGCCGCCACCACCTGGGACTCCTGGGACGGCGACCAGTCCTCGGACGACGGGTCGACGCTGCCATCGCTCTCCATCAGGATGAGGTTCAGGGAGACCGATCCCGCCAGGTACTCGCTCGTGTTTTCCCATCCCGCACCGAACGGGCGCGAGGCCCCCGATGAAGGCGCCAGAGCCAGCGCTTCCACCGTCGGTTCGACGTCCCACCAGTCGGGAGGGATCAGGGCGTCCTTTTCGAGGCCGCCCGGGACGGCCCCGCCCCCCGAGTCGCCCGCGAGGAAGGAGGACCAGGCGTCGAGGGCGAGCTTCTTCGGCGCCGGAGCCGCGGCGGCGAGGGTCTCAGGGGCGGCCCGGGTGAGGACCCGCACCGCGGCCCCGCTGCGGAGGAGCCGCGAGACCGAGCGGCCGCCCCCCCGGGCCAGGGCGACACCGGCTTCGGGCAGGATGGCGACCAGCCGCGCGCTGCGCGCTCGAAGCTCCCGCTCGAGCCGCGCCCGCGTCGTGCCGGGCGCCAGCTCGACGAGCACGAGCGCGTCGCCGCGCCCGCGGGCGGCGACCGGTCCGGTCGCGATGAGGAGCGCCGCCAGCAGGCACGCCGGTACCTTTCGTCGCAGCATGCACCCTTCCCGGGGTCGGACCTGTTGCGAATATGGGGCACCGGCGCATGCGCGACAACACCGCCGCGGTCATTCCCCGCGGAGGAGATTGCCGATGATCGAGCTTCCGAGGTCGCGACCGCCGCTGCCTGCCTTCGCGGTCGGGAGCCTGGGGATGAGCCAGTCGAGAAAGGCCTGGCTGGAGCGGGTCTGGAGCCAGAGCTCCCCGGTGCCGCGAAACTCGCACACGAGCCCCTCGCCGCTGATCAGCGACGTGAACAATCCCGCGACCTTGCGAACGGACCACTCGAGGGAAGCGTCGAAGGCGACGACGTGTCCGGTGTCGACGATGTAAGGGCGCCGGCCATCGAGGCGGACCCGATGTATCGCGCCGTACGAGCTGAGCAAGACCGGTCCCGTGCCAGAGAGACGGAGCAGGAACAGTCCCTCGGAGGCGAAGAAGGACCGGGCGCCGCCCCACTTGATGTCCACGTCGACGGTGGCCGCTCCGGCGAGGTATGAGCCCGACTGCACGTAGACGTCGCGTCCCCGGAGCTCGAGCGCTCGTATGTCGCCGGGAAGAGTCGGCGCGACCGTGAGCTCCGCGCCGTCTCTCCTCGCGGTGAACGTGTTGACGAAGAACGACTCTCCGCCGAGGAACTTCCGCAGCGCGGACTTGATCAGGCCGCCCTGGATGCCGCTCGTGACCTCGACATCGGCGGTCATCGAGACCATGGCTCCCGTTTCGGCGCGCACCGACTCGCCGTTCGAGAGGGTGATGATGCCGAGTGCGTAAGAGGGTTGATGCTCGACTTTGAATTCCATGGTGGCGGTTCCCTCCGGTCGCCCTCCCGGGGCCGGGTCCGGCTCAGGACCGGTCCCAGGAGAAGGTATCGAGATAATCCCGCAGCCTGCCGGCTGTGGGGAAGTGCCGCGCGATCAGGTCGCGCCGGAGCCCGCGGCAGTTCGCCTTGATCGGGGGCGGCTGCCTCCGGTACCACCGCGCCCCCCCGACCGCATCGTACAGGACGCGGATCATCTGGATCACGTCTTCGGTCATCTTGG
>RFHH01000050.1 GCA_003696075.1 Acidobacteriota bacterium | reverse complement strand
GCTCCACCTGCTCGCCGCGCCCGCGGCGAGCAGGTGCAGCAGCCCGGAGACGCCCCCGCCGAGCATGGCGACGGCGTCGCGCGGCGCGAGCCCCGCGAGGCGCTGCGCGCGCAGCACGCAGGCGAGCGGCTCGACGAACGAACCCTCGGCGAAGGTGGTGCGCGGCGGGAGCCGGAAGGTCCCGCGCCGGACCGCCTCCTCTCCCACGCGGACGAACTCCGCGAAGCCGCCGGGGTCGAAGTGATTGACCGAGAGCCGGGGACAGCAGGTCTCCCGTCCGGTGAGACAGAGACGGCAGCGCCCGCACGGCACGTGGTGCGTCGTCACCACGCGATCGCCGCGCCGGAGGTCCCGCACGCCCGGTCCCGTCTGCGCGACCTCGCCGGCGACCTCGTGCCCGAGCACGAGCGGAGCCCGCGGCCGTCGGTACCACTCCATCAGGTCGGAGCCGCAAATGCCGGACGCGCGGACGCGGACCAGAATCTCGCCGGGCCCGGGCACCGGCCGGGGGATCTCCACCACCCGGACGTCCCGGTTGCTGTGGTAGACGGCGGCGCGCAAGCCGGACTCAGCCCCGCGCGGAGCGGTAGATCTCGTAGGCCTCGTCGACGCCGGCCCCGTCGTGGACGACCGCACGGATGGCCTGGATCATCCCCGCGGGGGAATCGGACTGGAAGATGTTGCGGCCCATGTCGACCCCGCGCGCGCCCGCGCGGACGGCGTCGTGGGCCAGCTTGATCGCGTCGCGTTCCGGGACCTTCTTGCCCCCGGCGATCACCAGCGGGACCGGCGTCGACTCGACGATCTTCTCGAACCCGTCGCAGTAGTACGTCTTGACCATCTGGGCGCCGAGCTCGGCGGCGATGCGGCAGGCGAGCCCGAGGTATCGTGCGTCGCGCTTCATGTCCTTGCCGACCGCCGTCACCGCGAGCACCGGGATCCCGTAGCGCTCGCCCTCGTCGATCAGCCGGCCGAGGTTGAGCAGCGTCGTCCGCTCTCCCTCGGCCCCGACGAAGATCGACATCGTCACCGCCGCGGCGTTGAGGCGGATCGCGTCTTCCATCGCGACGGTCAGACCCTCACGCGACAGTTCGCTCAGGATGCTCGTACCGCCGGAAACCCGCAGGACGATGGGAAGATCCGCCTCCGGGGGAATGCAGCGCCGGAGCGTCCCGCGGGTCAGCATGAGCGAATCGGCGTGCGGGAGCAGCGGCTCCGTCGTTCGCCGCGGATCCTCGAGGCCGCTGGTCGGTCCGAGGAAGTATCCGTGGTCGATCGCCAGCATCACCGTCCGCCCGGTCGACGGCTTGAAGATGCGAGCCAAGCGGTTTTGCATGCCCCAGTCCATGGCGTTCGTCCTCCGCGCCCCAGTCTAGCAAACGCCTCGGGGACGGCCGCGGCCTCGGCTGCTACAGTCTTTCCAGGGCCCGGACCGGTCGAGCCGGGCGGGAGGGTCAGTTGGTCACGATCGAACTCGACGAACGCGAGCGGCAGGTGCTTCGCGAGGCGCTCGAGGCGGTGGTCTCCGATCTCAGGATGGAGATTGCCGACACCGACCGCGCCGACTTCCGCGAGACGCTCAAGGAGAGGAAAGCGGTTCTCCAGCGGGTCCTCGACGCCGTTTCCCGCGACTAGCCCGCGCCGGTTCGGTGGCGAGCTTCGCGCCAGGCGGGGAGCCGTGTGCCTGGCGGCCCCGGCCGCTCCCCGTTGCGGCGTCTTCCCGGCAGGGGGCGGATGCTCCGAAGCGCACCGCCGGGCCGCGGAGGCCCAGGGCGCCGCGTGCCGAGGAGGCCGATCGAAACGGCCTGGCCGGAGGTCGAACGGCCCGCTCGCCGGTCCCGGGCGGCCACGGGCGGGCGGTTTCGCACCTGCCGGGAAACGAACGATCGAGCGCGTCCCGCGGTCGAGCCGGTGCGGGTGTTCGCGGCCTGCCGCAGAGACCTCGCGGCGTCCCGGGGCCGTGCCGCCGCCTGGGGCCTCCCGAGAACGGCACGGCCGGACGCAGCGCAGAGCCCCGCTCGACTCCGGATGCCCGGCGGCCCCGGGTCCGCCGCCACCCGGAGGGCCGGTGCACCGGGAGCCGAGGTGGGAGGCCGCGGGACGCGTTCTGCGCGAAGTAGCCGGCCGGCGGCCGTCTCTTGGGGCCGGGGGGTCGTTCCATGCGCCGGGAGCGGGTTGCGCCGGGGAAAAGGGACGCCGTAGGCTCCGCGCGCGCCGCCTTCGCGGCGGCGCCGTGTGGGGCGGCGCGTGAAGCTTCCGGGACAGCGAAGAGGATCGGCCAGGGCGCACCTGTGGCTCGCCGTGGCAGCCGGCGTGGCCGGCGGGGTCGTCTGGCTCCCGCTGGGGTTGGCCCCGTTGGCGCCCCTGTTCGGCTTCCTCTACGCGCGAGCCCTCCGCTGCGCCTCCGGCGGCCGGCAAGCGCTCGCCGTCGGTTTCTGGTGCGGGCTCGCGCGCTACGCCGTCGGCGGCCATCCGATCCTCTGGCTGACGCGCCTTTCCCCGTTGGCTGTGGCCTTCTACGCCGTCGCCGTCCTGTACATCGTTCCCTCTTCGCTTCTCGAGGCCTGGGGAGGGTACTGGCTCGAGAGGAGGACCGGTTTCCCGCGGGGGCTCGGGACGGCGCTGTTGTTCACCCTGCTCGGACACCTGCGCACCTTCGGCGATCTGTCCCTACCCGCCGACCGTGTGGCGCACGCTTTCGGCGGGAGTCCCGGTTGGCTCGAGGCCACCGCCTACGGAGGGCCGGCGCTGATCGCCCTGGCGGCGTCGCTCTCGGGGGCGTTGCTGGAGGAGGCCTGGCACCGCCGCCGCGCCCGCCGGCTCTCGGCGATGCTGGCGTCCGCCGGTGCGGTCTTGTGGATCGCCCTCCCCGCAACGGCAGGGGCGCTGAAGCGGCTCGAGCCGCCGGCCGGCGCCGCGATCCGTGTGGGGATCGTCCAGCCGTCCGTCCCGGTGCAGGACAAGATCGATCCCCGGCGTGCGGCCGCTCACTGGCCGGAGCTGCGGCGTCTGACCAGGGAGGCGGCCGCCGGGACCGACCTGGTGGTCTGGCCCGAAACGGCCCGGCCGGGGCGGGTGATGTGGGAGTGGCCCGGGCCCTTCCGCGATCCCGAGATGGAAGCGGTCGCGAGGGAAGCGGGGGTGCCGATCCTGTACGGGTGCGAGATCGTGCGGATCGACCGGGCCCGGCGCCTGGTCCACCTGTTCAACGGGGCGTCGGTCGCCTGGCCGGACGGCCGGCGCAGCGACTGGTACGGCAAGCAGCGCCTTCTCCCGCTCGCCGAGGGCTTCCCCTTCGCCCGCTACCTCGGTCTCGATCCGGCGAAACGTCACCGCACGCCCGGCCGGCACTCCCTGCTGACGATGCTCGGCAACTTTACCCCCGGGCCGCGCCCGACCGTCTTCGCCGTCGGTCCCGCCCGCATCGGGGTGCTCATTTGCTACGAGGGCCTCTACGCGCAGCTCGCCCGGGCCTACCGCCGCGCCGGAGCCAACGTCCTGGCGGTGATCACGAACGACGCGTGGTGGGGGCACAGCGTCTTCCCCCTGTGGCACGCACGCGTGGTCGCCGCTCGGGCGCAGGAGCTCGGGGTGCCGGTGATCCGAGCCGCGAACAACGGCATCTCTTCGCTCACCGATCGGGAGGGGCGGATGCTCGCCCGGACTCGCCTCGACGAGGTCACCGTACTGCGGGGAAATCTGCGATTGGGCGGGCCGCCCTTCGGCGCTTTCTTCCGGTGGGGTGACCTGAGCGCCGCTGCCGCGGGCCTCGCGCTGGCGGTCCTCGCCGGGTGGGCCGCCTTCGGACCGCGGCGCCGTAGTCACGCATCGGGAGCGGCGCGCCGGGGGTCGGTTCAGTCTCCGTAGCCGAGCGCGTGAAGGCGCTCGAGCTTCTCCGGTAGCACGCGCTTGCCCTTGCGCCACCCGGCCTTGCTCAAAGCACGGGCGCGCTCTTCCTGCGCGGCGATCTCGGCTTCGACGTAGGAGCGCATCCGGCGGAGCTGCGCCGGAGCGGCGCGCGAGAGATCGTGAAGCTCGAACGGGTCGTCGAGCAGCCGGAAGAGTTCCTCTCGTCCCGTCTGCTTGAGATAAGCCCAATAGCGGCCGGTCGCCGCCAGCGACCGCGGAACATCGCCGGACGACTGCGCGCGCTGGCTGATCACGACCGTGCGCGGCTTCCCGCCGAGGGCGTCGCGCCCGGAGACCCGCGCGAGGAACCGGGCGAACGGGTTCCCTTCGATCCGCGCGAGCGCCGTCGGAAGCGCATCGACCAGGGAAACGGGGGTCTTCACCCGGCGCGGCGCCACCCCCGGAACCCGGACGAGGAGCGGCACGTGGAGGTGCTCGATGTAGATGTGGCCGTGACCGTCGCGTCCGTGCTCGCCCAGCGCCTCGCCGTGATCGCTCGTGAAGACCACGACCAGGTCGTCCCACAGCCCCTCCCGGCGCAGCGCCTCGAACAGCCGCCCGAGCTGGGAATCGGCATAGGCTACCTCTCCGTCGTAGGCATTGATGGCTGGCAAGCCCTCGAATCTCCTGAGCTCTCCGTTCTGGGCCTTGACCTTCCCTGCCGAGACCTTCCGTTTGGCCGCCTCGCGTTCGAGGCGCGCACTGGTCGTGAAACGGCGGTCGAAGGGCGGTGGCGCGACATAGGGACGGTGCGGGTCGTACAAGTGGACCCAGAGGAACAGAGGCCTCGAGGGTTCGGCATCCAGGAAGGTGAGGACGCGCTCGATCGTGTCGGCCGCGCGGACCTGGTCCGGCACGTCGTAGAAAACGTCGAAGCCGGCCGCAATGCCCGTGTCCCGGTGGAGGACCGCGGCGCTCACGAAGCCCGCCGTCGTGTAGCCGGCACGGCGCGCGAATTCGGCGAAGGAGGCGGCACCGGCCGCCCGGTCGAAGTAGACCCCCTCCTTGCGGAAGTTCGCCAGCACGCCGTGCTCGTAAGGGAAGGTCGCCGTCAGGAGCGACATGTGGGCCGGGAGCGTGTAAGCGAGCGGCGTGTAGCACCGCTCGAAGAGGAGCGATTCGGCCGCCAGCGCGTCGATCGCCGGAGAGGTTTCCCGGAAGTAACCGTACGCGCCGAGGTGATCGGCACGCAGCGTGTCGACCGTGATCAGCAGGATGTCCGGCCGAGACGCTCCCCCCAGGACCGCCGGCGCTGCGAGCGAGGCGGCCAGGAGCACGGGCGCGAATCGCACGGGCACCTCCTCGGCCCGATCCTACGGCGTCGGACCCGGGCCGACAAGATCGGATGCGGGGCGGGTCGCGCTAAACTGCCTGCCCCTCGGCAGGATTCAGGGAGGACAGGCGATGCGGACTGCCGGCGGAGCGGCCGCCCGCGGAAGCGGGCCGGGGGTCGCGCTCGGGGATCTCGACGGCTTCTTCGGCCTGATGGTCGACAACCTGCTTCAGTTCCTGGTCATCCTCGCGCTGTGCACCGGGTTGCTCGGGCTGCCCGAGGAGTTCGTTCTGGGCCGGATCTTTCCGGGAGCGGCGCTGTCGCTCCTGGTGGGAAACCTCTACTACGCGCGGCTGGCGCGCCGGCTCGCCGCCGAGCGCGGGCGGCCGATGACGGCGTTGCCGTACGGCATCAACACCGTCAGCCTGTTCGCCTTCGTCCTGTTCGTGATGGCCCCGACCTACAGCGAGCTCGCCGCCGACCCGGCGATCGGTCCGGAGCGCGCCGCGAGGACCGCCTGGCAGGTCGGCCTGGTCGCCTGCCTCCTGTCGGGGCTGATCGAGATGGCGGGCGCGTGGGGAGCCGACTGGGTTCGCCGGGTGACCCCGCGGGCCGCCCTTCTGTCGACGCTCGCCGGCATCGCCGTCGGCTTCATCTCGATGGAGTTCATCCTTCGCTCGTTCGATCGGCCCCTGGTCGCCTTCGCGCCGCTCGCCCTGGTCCTGGTCACTTACCTCAGCCGGGTCCGCTGGCCAGCGGGCCTGCCGGGCGGCCTCGTCGCGGTGGCGGTCGGCACCGTCCTCGCGTGGGCCCTCCACTGGGCCGGGGCGCCGGGGCAGGTCGCGGTCGGGGGGAGGGCCCTGTGGGAAGGCGCAGGCTTGCGGATCCCGATTCCGGCCCTCGGAGACCTCGCGGCCGCGC
>RFHH01000049.1 GCA_003696075.1 Acidobacteriota bacterium | reverse complement strand
CGATCGCGCTCGATTCTCCGGTCGCGTGGGAGGGACTTCTCGGCGTGAGGTTGCCGCAGGCGATCGGGGGGCGATCGCTCTGATCGCCCGGCAGCCGCCACGGCTGCTACGAGCACGCAGCGGACCGGCGGACGCCGCGGGTCTTCGACGGAAGGTCCGAATCCCGGGTCCTCCGGGAAGCGACCTGGAGGTCGAAATCCCGGATCCTCCGTGAAGCGACGTGGGGCTCCGGACGCCCGCCACCCGACGTGACCGCGGGCGGGTCGCTCATGCACGAGGCCGCGCCGTGCCCCCCGCGGCTGGCCAGCCGCTCGGAAGCGCATCCCCGACGGTGCGTTCTCCCACCGAAATCGCTCGGGCCGGTCCCGAATGGATCGATATGGAATCGATGCCCGGGATCGGGCCGGAACTTCGGTCTTTCGTCGGGTGCGCGGGGTTTTGCACCATCGGGGGAGCACCTCTTGCCGGCTCTGCGAGCCTTCCGCTGCGCGTTTCGTTCGAGTCGAGCTTCGCCCTCTCGCCGTCGGAGAAGGCCCCGCGGCAGAACGCGCCGGACGGGACGGCGCCGGCGGCTTTCGGGCGGTCGCAGCGGGCACCCCGCGGCCACGGTGCAGCGGGTCCATGGCCGCGCTTCCGGGACCCCATGCCGGAACGACCCCGACGGGCCCGGGCCGCGTCGGCCCGAGAACCCTTCGCTGAGGAGCGCCGGCCCGGCGGCGAATCGATCCGGCAGCGCTCCGGCGCGCGATCGCCTGACCATGCGGCGCCGCGGAACCTGCCCCGTTTCTCGATGACGGGAGGTTTCGGTTCCGGAGAAGCGCCGAGCCTCGCCGGCACGTCGGATCATCGGAGCGTCGTCAGCGACACACGACGGAAAGGAGGTCTTCCATGTTGCCGACGATCGGTCTCACGATGCTGCTCGCGTGCGCCGCCCCGGTGCCGGTCGGGGTCCACGACACCGCCGCTCCCGCCGGGAAGACGCCCGCTCCGGCTCTCCACGAGCCGGCGCCCAACCAGGAGGACCCGAACGAGCTCAAGGACGACGGACTGACCGCCTCCTGCACCTGCCGGTGCGGGACCAAGTACACGAAGGTGGATCCCAAGCCGGGCGAGACCTGCACCAGTATCGAGGGCGACGAGTGCGTGACGGACGAAGGCGAGCTCTCGAGGCTGTCGGATTGCGGCGAGCGCTACGTCTCGAACGATAGCGCCCACCAGAACCTCCCCTCGCAAACGCGGTAGGCAGGCTCTCCTCCTCCGGTGGCGGCCGGCGGTTTCCGGGCTTGCCGGATCTCCTCCGGCCCGGGAGCCGCCGGTCCGCCCGCCCCTCCCTCCCCGGACGGGTCCGGAATTCACGACCGGCGCCCGCCGGTCTTCCTCGATCGGTGATGGGAGGCGAGAGTCCCAACCTCCGAGGAACCCCCCTGCGGGCCGGCTTCGGCGGCCGTCCGGAGCCTGGCCGGTCCGCTCGCCCGGTCGCCGTGACGCGCCCGTCCCTCCCGCCCCGGCAAGCTTCGGCGCCGCCGGCGATCCGGCCTGTTCGTCGCGGCCCGGCGCCGCCGGTCAGCGCTCGAGGAACTCTCGCACCACCGCCTCGAGTCCCGGCTCCTCGGCCTCCGCGAACCGGTACCGGGCGCGGACGACCGGCTTCGACGTTCGCACGAGCCGGGCGAGGTCGATCGGAGTGCCGGCGACGACGACGTCGGCGGGGCAGCGCTCGATCGTCGCCCGCAGGTCCTCGATCTGGTGCGGACCGTAGCCCATCGCCGGCAGCACCGGTCCGATGTGCGGGTAGCGCTCGTAGGTGCGGGCGATCTCGGGAGCGGCGAAGGGGCGCGGATCGACGATCTCCGCGGCGCCGCCGGCGGTCGCCGCGGCATACCCCGCACCGGTCGGCATGCCCCCGTGGGTGACCGTCGGTCCGTCCTCGACGACGAGCACCCGGCGGCCGCGCACGGCGGCCTCGTCGTCGAGGGTCACCGGCGAGTTCGCGCGAAGAATGCGCGCCCGCGGGTTGACCTCGCGAAGCGTCTCGGCGAGCCGCGCGACGGCATCCGGTTCGGCGGCGTCGGCCTTGTTGATCACGATCACGTGGGCGCGCCGCGCCACGGCCTCGCCCGGATGGTGCGTCGTCACGTGGCCCGGGCGCAGTGCGTCCGCGACCGCGATCTCGAGGTCCGGCTCGATGAACGGAAGATCGTTGTTGCCGCCCTCCCAGACGATGATGTCCGACTCCTTCTCGGCCTCGGCGAGGATGCGCGCGTAGTCGACGCCCGCGAAGATCACACCACCGCGCTCGATGTGCGGTTCGTACTCCTCGCGCTCCTCCGCCGTGCACTCGGCTCGGTCGAGGTCCTCCATCGTCGCGAAGCGCTGCACCGACTGCCTGGCGAGGTCCCCGTAGGGCATCGGGTGGCGCAGGACGCCGGGCCGGCGCCCGCGCTCCCGCAGGTACTGCGTGAGCCAGTGCGAGATCTGCGACTTCCCGCAGCCGGTCCGCACCGCGCAGATGGAGATCACCGGCAGTTTCGAGCGCAGCATCGTTCGGCCGGGGCCGTGGAGGACGAAGTCGGCGCCGACGGCGTTCGCTCGGGAGGCCAGGTGCATCACGTGCTCGTGCGGCACGTCGCTGTAGGCGAAGACGACCTCGTCGACCCTTTCGCGCCGGCACAGCTCTTCGAGCGACGCCTCGTCCTCGATCGGGATCCCTTGCGGGTAGAGGGGGCCGGCCAGCTCGGGGGGATAGCGCCGGCCGTCGATGCCGGGGATCTGGGTCGCCGTGAAGGCGACGACCTCATGAGAAGGGTCGTCGCGGTAGACGGTGTTGAAGACGTGGAAGTCGCGCCCGGCGGCGCCCAGGATCACGACGCGGCGGCGTTCGGTCGACATCGGGGGCTCCTTTCTGGGCGGGATGCGGTCATCCGGGGACGGACCAGCCGGAGCGGCCGCCGCGCGGCGGCCGCGCCCTCGACCCGGCGGCCCGGAAACCTATGTATAGCGCCCGGAGCGCCGGCCGGCCGGTCTCCTGGCGGTCGCCTCGTGACAAGTATTCTTGACATTTTGTCAAGAATACTGTACATCTCCCGCCGTGAAACGGCGGCTGGCGATCGGGAACGACGTGCGGAAGCACCGCGTCCTCGCCGGGTTGACCCAGCAGGAGCTCGCGGAGCGGGTCGGCGTCACGCGCCAGACGATCCTCGCGATCGAGAAGGGGAACTACACGCCCTCGGTGGCGCTCGCGCTTCGGCTCGCCGCGGTCTTCGGGACGACGGTCGAGGCCCTGTTCCGGATCGAGGATCCGCCGGAAGGGCCGGAGCGGGGGGAGGGAGGCGGCAAATGAGCCTCGCGGAGACGATCCGGAGGTGGCGGCCGGGGCCGGTCGCCCTGGTGGCGGGCGGGCTGATCGGCGCGGGATTCCTGCTGACCGGCGTGAGCTGGTGGTTCTTCTTGCTGGTCGGCCTGGGGACGTTCGGGCCGGGCGTGCTCCGGGAACTCGGATGGCTTCGAGACAAGGACGAGTTCCAGCGGTTGGCGGCCTACCGGGCCGGCTACCACGCCTATCTCGCCACCGGGTTCGCCGGTGTCCTCTTCGTCGCCTACCTGCGGTCGGGGGTGCGCGAGCTGAGGCATCCCGAGGAGCTGGCGACGTTCTTTCTCGGGCTGGTGTGGTTCTCCTGGATCCTCAGCACGCTGATCAACTTCTGGGGACCGGTGAGGGCGGCGCGCCGGCTCCTGGTCGGCTTCGGCTGCGCGTGGCTCGCGTTCGCCATCGCCAGCAATGTCGGCTCGGAGTGGACCGGTTGGCCCGCACTCCTCCTCGAGCCGCTCCTCACCGTGCCTTTCTTCGCGCTGGCGTGGGCCGCCGGACACTTCCCGCGCACCGCGGGAGCGCTCTTGCTCCTCTCCTGTGCCGCGCTGTTCGTGGGCCTGGGCTTCTGGCGGGTGCGCCTCGGGCTCGCCGTCACGGCGCTGACCGTGCTGCTGTTCCTCGGGCCGCTGCTCGCGAGCGGTCTCGCGCTGCTCGCGGCCCCGCGCGAGCGCGAGCCGGCGCCGGAGACGGGCGGTACCGGCTGATCCGAACCGATCATGGGGGCCGGCCCGAGCCGCCGGCAGAGACGGCGCGGGCGACCGCCGGGAAGCCACCGCCCGGGCCGGCACCTCCCGGCGACCCGCCGCACCCCGAACGGGCCCGGCTCGGAGGCGGCATCTCCGCCCGCGCGCCCCGCGAGAGTCCTCCCCTCCTCCGCCCGGCCTGCGTAGATTTCCGGGGGCGTGCCGCAGCGGCGGCGGAGGTTCCGATGAGTTCCGGTCGGCGATCGCGGATCGGAATCGGCCTCGGGCTGGCACTCGCGTGCAGCCTCCTCGCTTCGCCGGCGCCCGCCCAGTCGAGCCGGGCGGTGCACGTCGAGGCGCGCGAGCCCGGTGCCGGGTCGTTGCTCCCGCTGCAGGGGGTCAACGCCGGCCCCTGGACCCACCCCGGCCATCCGGACTTCCTCGACTCCTACATCGACCTCGGCGTGGCCGCGGTCAGAACGCACGACTTCTTCGGACCGACCGACATCGCCTACCTCGACACCGGCCAGGGCATCTTCCCGGACATGACGAAGGATCCTTTTGATCCGGCAAGTTACCGGTTCGGGCCGGCGGACGAGGTGGTCCAGGAGATCCTCGACGCGGGTGCGGAGGTGTTCTTCCGCATCGGCTACTCGGCGGAAATGCCGCCGATGCACAACGACCCGCCGGCGGATCCGGAGAAGTGGGCGGAGGTCGCGGCGCACATCGTCATGCACTACAACGAGGGCTGGGCGAACGGCTTTCATTTCGGCATCCGGCGCTGGGAGATCTGGAACGAGGCCGACGATCCCCTCTTCTGGAACGGCACGCCGGAGCAGTTTTTCGACCTCTACGAGCGCACGGCGCGCCGCATCCGCCAGGTCGACCCGAGCGCGCTCGTCGGCGGGCCGGGGCTTTCGCAGTGGAATCATCCCGACTACCGCGACCGCTTCGTCCGCTACTGCAAGGAGCGCGGCGTCCCGCTCGACTTCCTCTCGTGGCACCGCTACGACGCCACCAGCGCGAAAGGCTCTCCGGGGCACTACCGCGCCTTCGCGATCCAGCAGCGGCAGTTCCTCGACGGCGAGGGGATGCCCCGCGCGGAGAACGTGCTGAGCGAGTGGTCCTACGCGATTTTCCATCCGATGCACTGCCTGCTCGAAGGAGCCGCTTTCGACGCGGCGACGCTGAGCGCCCTCGCCGACGGCGGGATCGACGGTGCGCACCGCTACCGCGGCGACGACCAGAATCCGTGCCACAACCCCGGACTCCACTACACGGACGGCGCGCGGAAGCCGCCCGCCTACGCCATTCAGGCGTGGGACCGCCTGCAGGCGATGCCGCACCGCCGGCGGCTGACCGGTTCGGACTGGGACCATCACACGGCGATCGCGGGACGCTCGGAGGACGGGCGCACGCTGCGCGTGCTCGTCTCCAACTACGACGACACCGGAGCCGACACGGTCGATCTCGAGATCGCGGGTCTCGGGACCTGCGGGGTCGACCGCACCGTCGCGCGTGACGTCCTGACCGAGGGCGGCTTCGTCCGGGCCGAGAGCTTCACGAGCGCGTCCGACCCGCTGGCGTATTCGTTCCCCTCCGCCGCGCCGGCGGTGACGATCGTCACCGTCTCCGGTCTCGCCCCCTGGCCGGCGAATCTCCGCGCCGACACGGGCGGCTGCCCCGCGGCGCTTTCGCTCGCCTGGGACGCCGTCGGCGGCGCGTCCGGCTATCGCGTGTACCTCAGCGATCGCTCCTGCGACGAGGCACTCGCCGCGACGTCGCCGGCAGCGACCGTCTCCGGCCCGGCCTGGGACGACACCGCGCCCCCGGTCGGCGCGTCCCGCTACTACGCCGTCGAGCCGATCGGCGCGTACGGGTCGTGCGACGGTGACCGGCGGTGCATCGCCGCCGGCTGCCCGGGCGAGCCTCCCGGCCCCGTGACCGGGCTGCGCGTCGAGCGAAGCGGCGGCGATCTCCGCCTGTCGTGGAACGAGGCGGCGCGTGCGACCGGCTACCGCGTCTACCGCACCACCCATCCCGACCCGCGCACGTGGGGTTGGCCGTGGCGCGAGGGGATCCAGGACGAGGATCCCGCGG
>RFHH01000048.1 GCA_003696075.1 Acidobacteriota bacterium | reverse complement strand
TCCCCCGCCCGGGCGGCACCCGGCTCGATCCGATCGCCGCGGGAAGCGGCCTGGCGGAGGATGTTCCGCACCCGCTTCGCCGCCGCCGCCAGGGCGAGAAAGTCCTCGCTCTTTCGGAACGACTTCAGCTGCGCCACGCGCTCGAGAAGATCGCGCGCGTCGAACCGCTCGCGGGCGAAGCGCCGGACCGCGGCGATCTCGTCGTGCCGGGCATCCAGCCGCTCCTGCGCCAGTCGTGCGAACCGTTCGAAGAGAAACTCGCCGAGCGAGTCCCGCACCCCGCCGCCGAGCTCGATCCCCTGCTCCGCGTAACCCGCGACCGCGCGGTCCACTCCCCACCGCAGATCGCACGAGGGCACTTCGAAGGCCAGGCGGACCGCCGTCGTGCCCGCCCGCCGCAACGCGAAGGGATCGCGGCTGCCGCTCGGCACGAGACCGATGCCGAAGCAGCCGGCGAGGGTGTCGAGTCGGTCGGCGATCCCGAGGACCGCGGCCACCAGCCCTGCCGCGCCTTCGGGAAGCGCCTCCGGCGGATCGTGGAAGGCACGCAGCGCCGCGACGACCTCCGGCGCCTCGCCGTCGGCCTCCGCGAGGAGAGCACCCGCCGTTCCCTGGAGCTCCGGAAACTCGCCGACCGTTCCCGTCAGCAGATCGCAGCGGGAAAGGAAGGCCGCGCGCCGCACGGCCGCGGCCGCCCGGGTGTCCAGCCCGCAGGCTTCCGCCATCTCGCCGGCCAACCGCTCGACCCGTTCGGTCTTGGCGCCGCAGTGGCCGAGCCGCTCGTGGAACAGAACCCCGTCGAGCCCGGGGCGCCGGTCGCCCAGGGGGCGCGTCCGGTCCTCGCGCCAGAAGAAGAGCGCATCCTCGAGGCGGCCGCCCACGACCCACTCGTGTCCTCGCCTGATGTGGCCCCCGGGATCCGAGGGCATGTTCACGCCCACGGCGAAGGCGGGCAGGATCGCGCCGTCGGCGCCGCGGACGAGGAAGGCCTTCTGGTGGTGGCGCAGGCAGGTTTCGAGGACGGCTGCGGGAAGGGACTCGACGAACCTCGCCTCGAACGAACCCGCGACGGCGGCCGGCCACTCGAGCATGTCGGCCACCTCCTCCAGAAGAGCCGGATCCTCCGCCAGACGCCCGCCCGCTTCCTCGGCGCGCCCGGCGAGTGCGCGGGCCAGCGCCTCCCGGCGGCGGTCCGGATCGGCGACGACGTACGCGCGCTCGAGGACGCTCTCCCAGGCGTCCGCCTCGGGCACCTCGTGCGGTCCCGGGGCGAGGACCCGGTGTCCCCTCGTCTCGCGTCCGGCGCGCACCCCGAACAGCTCGGCCGCCAGCGCCTCCTCTCCGTGGAGGACCACCAGCCAGTGCACCGGGCGGACGAACTGGTACCGGCCGCTTCCCCACCGCATCGTCTTGGGAAAGGACAGGCGCGCGATCGCGCGCGGTAGCTCCTCGGCGAGCACCCGCTCCAGAGGGCGTGGCTCGACGACGACGCGGAGAGCCGCGTACAGGCCCCGCTCGGTCCGGTGACGGATCAGATCGGCCGGCCGGGCGCCGTGCTTCGCCGCGAACCCCGCTGCGGCGCGGGTCGGCTGCCCCTGGGCGTCCCACGCCGCCGACGCCGGCGGGCCCGTGACGATCTTCTCGGCCCCGGGCGTCCGCCCCTCCGTCGCGGGGACGAGCACCGCCAGGCGGCGGGGCGTCCACAGCGGCCGCGCCTGACCGTGTGCGATTCCGCTCCGATCGAGGATTCCGGTGACCGCGTCCGCGACGGCGCGGGCGCCAGCCGGGAGCATGCGAGCCGGGATCTCCTCGCAGCCGATCTCGACCAGCAGCGTCGCGCGGCCCTTCACGGGACCTCCTCCCCGGCGGTCCCTGCCAGGTAGGACCGGGCGCAAGCGACGGCCAGCCGCCGGATCCGCTGGATCATTCCCTGCCGCTCGGTCACCGAGAGGGCCCCGCGGGCGTCGAGGACGTTGAAGAGGTGCGAGGCCTCCAGCACGCGTTCGTAGGCTGGGAACAGCAGCGGTCCGGGAACGGGGCCGTCGCCGGTCCTCTCCAGCAGACGCCGCGCCTCCCGCTCCGCTTCCTCGAAGTGACGGCGGTGCAGCTCGACGTCGGCCTCGGTGAAGCAGTAGGCGCTCTGCTCGCGTTCCGCCCTCCGCCGGAGGTCGCCGTAGGTGACCGCGCCGCCGGGCCGCCACGGAGCCTCGGCCCACGGCAGGTCGAAGATGTCGCGGATGTCGTTGATGAACATGCAGATCCGCTCCATGCCGTAGGTCAGCTCCACCGGGATGACCTCGAGCTCGCATCCTCCCATCACCTGGAAGTAGGTGAACTGGGAGATCTCCATTCCGTCCATCGTGACCTGCCAGCCCACCCCGGCCGCGCCGAGCGTCGGCGACTCCCAGTTGTCTTCCTCGAAGCGGATGTCGTGCTCGGAGGGATCGATGCCCATCGCGGCGAGCGAGCCGAGGTAGAGGTCCTGGACATCCTCCGGCGACGGCTTGAGAACGACCTGGAATTGGAAATGCTCGTAGACCCTCATCGGGTTGTCGGCGTAGCGGCCGTCCACCGGCCGGCGGGAGGGCTGGCAGTAGGCGACCCGCCACGGCTCCGGCCCGAGGCTGCGGAAGAAGGTCTCCGGGTGCATCGTTCCGGCGCCCACTTCCTTGTCGAAGGGCTGGTGGAGGACGGCACCCCGGTCCGCCCAATAGCGCGACAGGTCGAGCATCATCCGCTGCAGCGACCGCAGGGTTCGCTTCCGTTCGCTCATCGACCGCCTCCCCCCGGATCGGCGTCCCCGGGAACGCCGCCGGCCGCGCGCAGCCGCTCGAGGGCGCCGTGCGCCTTCAAGGGGCGCTCGGTGAAACCGACGACGAGCCGCCGGAGCGCGGCACCGAGCGCTGCGTGCTCACCCGCCGGCAGGGGCGGCAGCGCGTCGGGGGCGGTGTGCCGTGTGGCGGCGAGCCACTCGACCGCCCGGCGGGAAAGCTCCACGGCGCCGGGTTCCGCGTGCTCGGGACAGGTGAAGCCCCTCTCCGGCGACAAGGCACTCGTCCCGCCGGTCAGAGGCCGCCCGCACGCCGCGCAGCTCTCCGGCTCGGGCAGCAGCCCCGCCAGGCGCAGGACCCACGCCTCGGCGTAACGCGCGAGCTCCGCCACGCGCGGCCCCTCCGCCAGCTCCAGCAGCCGCCGCAGAAGCCGGTACAGCCGCGGATCCTCGTTCCCCTCGCGCGCGAAAGCGCCGGCGAGTTCCAGCAGATGGGTGGTGGTGTAGAAGCGCTCGAGAGGATCGGGCCGGGGCGGTGACGAAAGCAGCGTCGCTTCCTCGAGCACGCGAGCCGCCCCCTCCCGTGCCCGGCGCCAGCGGACCTTGACCCGCGCACCGGGCAGGAGAGCGCCGCCGAACCGGCGCTGCGACCGTGCGGCTGCGGGAGCGAGGGCGACGAGCCGC
>RFHH01000047.1 GCA_003696075.1 Acidobacteriota bacterium | reverse complement strand
TCCCCCCTCGCCTCGCCCGGCTTGCCCGCGCTCCGAGCGAGCCTCCGGATCTGCTGGAACAGGCCGTCGAAGTCGCGCACCAGGCGCTCGGCGATGTCGGCCAGGCCCTCGAGCCGCGCGAGATGGGCCAGCCGCGTCTCGAGCGCCTTGCGCGCCGAGAGGTCGCGCACGAAAAGGGCCAACTGCCGGCCGCTGCGGGCGGGGAGGAGGGCCGATGCGGCCTCGAGCGGGATCTCCGCGCCGCTCACGCGCCGGCCGGTGAACTGGATCTCGTCGCCCACCTGCCCGCCGAGCTGGCGCTTCTCGAGCCACGCCGCCACCCTCTCCCGGTCCGGCGGGGCCACCAGCGCCAGCAGATCCCGGCCCGCGATCTCCTCGTCGGGGGGCAGAGCCAGCAAGCGCCGGAACGAGGGGTTCGCGAAGACCATCCGCGTACCGCTGAGGAGGACCACGCCGTCCGGACTCGCCTCGATGAGGGCCTGGGCCCGGATCTCCGAGCGGGCGAGCGCCTTCTGCGCGTCGGCGAGCCGCTCCCGCTGCCTGGCCAGGAGAGCGGCGAGGACCACCACCGCGAACACGAGCAGCGCCGCGGCGGCCAGGCCGCTGCGCCAGGCGCTCGAGTAGTAGAGGGCCCGCCCGATGCCGGCCAGCGACAACGCGAGCAGCAGGAAGGAGGCTGCCGCGAGAACGTTCCGTCTCACGCGGCCATCATACCGGGGCCCGCGGACTGGGCGGCGGTCCAGAAACGTGGAAGGCCGCGCGCCACGATCCCGGATCCAGATGTTCGGAATCGCTTGGCCCACCCCTCCCGGGCTGGTACACGGGACCCGAGCGGGTCGACGAGCACCACCCGCGGTGAACCCGGCCGGGAGCGGGGCGCGACCCGGCCGGTGGCGGACAGGCGGACCTGCCCCGAGTGGGCTCCGCCCTCTCTGCCGGACCGACTCTCTCCTCCGCGCGGCCCCGGACCGCCGCCCCGGCTCGAGGGCGGCGGTCCGAGCGGCCGCGGTCACCCCGCATCCGCCGGCGGCCCCCAGAGCACGCTCGCGCCGAGCACCTGATGGTCGAGCCGGGCGGCGCCGTCCATCTCCCGCACGAAGTCCGGACGCTCCACGCTGACGCGGAGCGAGGTTTCCCGCACCCCCAGGCCGGCGAGGCGGCTGGCCCACTCTCGCCAGAACGGGGCGCGCCGCGCCGCCGCCGGCTCGCAGACGAGCACCCGCCCCCCGGCGCGGACGCAGCGGTCGAGGCGCGCCAGGAGCGACCGGCGCCCCGCCTCGTCCAGCTCCGCTGCCAGCCATCCCACCGCCACGAGGACGCCGGGTCCGGCCCGCGGCATCCCGGCGGGGAGGGTCGTCCGGCGCACCCGGCCCTCCAACCGGAACGCGGCGTAGGTGCGGCGCGCCTCCTCCGCCGCCCACGGCGAGCGATCCAGACCGAGAACCCGCACCGCGCCGAGCGCACGGGCCGCGGACGCCCCGGTCGCGCCGGTGCCGCAGCCGACGTCGATCACCCGAGCGGGAGATCCCAGGCGCTTCGGTCCGATCGCCAGCAGGACGTGGTGAACGGTCACGTAATGCAGCGCGGACCAGTAGGTGGCGAGCGCGGCGCGCTTCCCCCGTCCCGCCAGGGCGCGGGCCGCCAGGTCGGGGCCGCTCCCGCCTCCGCGGTAGAGTTCGGACAGCGCCTGCACCCCGCGCCGGATCTCGGTGAAGGTGAGGAGCTCGCGCCAGCGCGCGACCGCTTCCGCGAGCCACGCGTCGAACAGGTCGCGTTCCTCCCCGGTGAGGTAAGCGGCGACCAACGAGACCCTCCGGCCGGCAAGCGCCGCGGCACGCCGGCACGGACGATAATGGCACGTCCGGATCGGGAAGCGCGCGGTTCGGGGCTTCCCCGTTGGCGGAGGAGCGCGGCGGGCGCGATGACCGGGAGGCGCTCAACGGAACGGCGCGGCCCTCCGCTTCCCCCGGTGCCGTGCCGCCCGTTCTTTCTGGGCGGCTGGCTGGCGCGACGCCGGGCGCTGTTCGTGCACGGCCCGGAATACTCCCAGGCGTTGCCGTCGAGCGACGTCGACCGCCACAGGGGGGAGCGGATCCTCGCCTTCCTCGATTCCCGCGGCCTGTTGCCCTCCCGCGTCGTTCGACCGCCGCCGGCGAGCGTCCGCGACCTGGAGGAGGTTCACGATCCGACCTACGTCGCGGCCCTCGAAAGCCCCGAGACCGCGCGCGACGCGTTCGGGTTCGAGTTGGACCCCCCTCAGCTCGACAGGATCGTCGCGATGCAGCGCGCGATGGCGGGGGGAACCGTTCTGGCCGCCCGCGCCGCCCTCGGCCGGCGGCCGCTGGCGGTCAACCTCGGCGGCGGACTTCACCACGCGCGCCGCGCCCGCGCCGGCGGATTCTGTCTCGTGAACGACATCGGTGTCGCGGTGGCGGCGCTTCGCCGCGAAGGGTTCGACGGCCGGGTGCTGGTCGTCGATCTCGACATGCACGACGGTGACGGCACCCGCCTCCTGTTTGCCGGGGACGCCACCGTCCACACCTTCTCGATCCACGCCGACCACTGGGCTCCGACCGCGGCGGTCGAGTCGACCAGCGTCTCCCTGGGGCACGACGTCGGCGACGCCGAGCTGCTGGGCGCCCTCCGGCGCGAGCTTCCGGCGATCCTGCTCCGGTTCCGGCCGCGCCTGGTCTTCTACGTCGCCGGCGTCGACGGGGCGGCGTCCGATCCCCGCGGCACGTGGCGTCTCACGCCGGAGGGGCTCCTGGCTCGCGACTTGGCCGTCTACCAGGCCGTTCGGAGAGCCGCGGGCCGGCCGGGTCTCGTCGTCCTCCTCGGAGGCGGTTACGGCCCGGACGCGTGGCGGCCCACCGCACGGTGGCTGGGCAGGATCCTGTCCGGCGGGAGGCGCGACGAGCCCCCGCCCACCGAGGAGCTCGTGCTCGGGCGGTACCGCGCGGCGGCGCAGCGGCTCGACGAGGAGCTGCTCGCGGCCCCGCGGGGAGGGGAGGGGCTCCTTCTGACGGCGGAGGACATCGCCCCCGCCCTCGGGCTGCGCACGGGAGCCGACCGCTTCCTCGGTTTCTACTCCCCGCACGGGGTCGAGGTGGCGCTCGAGCGGCTCGGGCTGCTCGAGCGCATCCGTCAGCTCGGCTTCGCTCACCCCGTGCTCGAGTTCGATCTCTCGGGGGAGGCAGGACAAGTGGTCCGGCTCTACGGCGATCCGGACCGGCGGGAGCTCCTCGGGGAGCTCAGGGCGCGCTCGAGGGACGACGCCGTGCCGGGGTTCCGCCTCCTCGCGGTCGAGTGGCTGCTCCTGCAGAATCCACGCGCGGTCTTTCCGCCGGATCGGCCGCCGCTCCCGGGCCAGCAGCACCCCGGGCTCGGCCTTCTCCGCGACGTGGTCGCCCTCCTGGTTCTCGCGTGTGAGAGGCTCGGACTCGACGGGCTGCTGTTCGTGCCGGCACACTACCACATGGCCGCCCAGTCGAGCCGCCTCCTCCGCTTCCTCGACCCCGAGCGCCAGGGGCGCTTCGAGGCGATGAGGCAGCGGCTCGCCGGCATGCCGCTCGCGGTCGCGAACCGCCTGCTCGAGGAGGGACGAGTCGTCGACGCGGCCACCGGCAGGCCCGTGCGCTGGGAGCCGGCCCCGATGGTCCTTGCCGTCTCCCCGGCGCTGAAGGAGCGGATCGGCGGCGAGGAGTACGAGCGGAAACGGGCCGCGGCCCGGGAAGCGGCGAGATTCGTGATCCGCCCGAACGCGGCGGAGGATTGAGAGCGCCGGAATGGAGCGGTTCGTCAGCAGGCTCTGCCGTGACCCGAGGCTGGCAGGCCATGTCGTCTACCGCGGCCTCTCCCCGGCGCGGCCGCCCCGGTGGGATCCCGGCGGCCCGCTGCCCGCCGGCGCGGAACCGGCCCTCCGCGGCGCCGGGGTGGAGCGCCTGTACAGCCACCAGCGGGAAGCGCTCGATCTCGCCGCGGGCGGCCGCAACGTGCTGCTGGCGACGCCGACGGCCTCCGGGAAGACCCTGGCCTACCTGCTCGCCTACCTCGCGGCCCGGGAGAAGGATCCGGAGGCCCGGGCCCTGTTCATCTATCCGCTCAAGGCGCTGGCCCGGGACCAGCTCGAAGCCGTGCGTGCCTTCCTGGTCCCTCTCGGGCTGGAGCCGGATCGTGCGGCCGCGGTCTACGACGGTGACACCCCCGACCGCGAGCGGCGCCGGATCCGGCGGCGTCCACCCGCCGTTCTGATCACGAACCCCGACATGGTTCACCTGGGCCTCGCTCCTTACCACGAGAGCTGGTCGGGCTGGCTGGCGAGACTCCGGCTGATCGCGATCGACGAGGCGCACGTCTACCGCGGGGTCTTCGGGGCGCACGTGCATCACGTTCTCCGCCGCCTCATGCGCCTCGTCCGGCACGAGGGGGGGAGCGTGCGGCTGATCGCCGGATCGGCGACGATCGGTGCTCCCGAGGAGTTCATCCGGACCCTCACCGGAGAGCCGTTCGAGGTGATCCGCGACTCGGGAGCCCCCCGGCCGGCCCGTCACGTCCTGTTTCTCTCGCCGACGATGGCGAGCCCCTACACGGTCGCCACGCGCGTCGTGGCCCGCGCTGTGGAAGCGGGGCACAAGACAATCGCCTTCACCAAGGCGCGGCGCATCACCGAGCTGATGCACCGCTGGCTGGCCGAGAGCGAGCCGGAACTCGCGCGGCGAGTGTCGCCGTACCGGGCCGGGTACCTCCCGGAAGAGCGGCGCGAGATCGAGCGGAGGCTCTTCTCCGGGGAACTCGACGGCGTCATCAGCACGTCCGCGCTCGAGGCGGGGATCGACGTGGGCGGTCTCGACGTCTGCGTGCTCGTCGGCTATCCGGGTTCGCTGGCCACGGCCTGGCAGCGGATCGGCCGGGCCGGGCGCTCGGACCGCGAATCTCTCGCCGTCCTCGTGGCGATGCCGGATGCCCTCGACCAGTACGTCGTCTCCCACCCGGAGCACTTCTTCTCCGGCGAGTTCGAGCGCGTCGTTCTCGATCCGGGAAACGAATCGATCGCGGCGGCGCACCTCGAGGCCGCAGCCGCCGAGCGCTCCCTCGATCTCGACGACGCGCGATTTCTCCAGGGAGAGGCCGGCCCGGAGCGGCTCCGGCGCCTCGAGAGGGAGGGACGCGTCCTGAGGCAGCACGATGCCGAGCGCTGGTTCGTGCTGCGGCGGCGACCCCAGAGGAGCATCTCGCTCCGGAGTGCCGGGATCGCCTACGAGCTGGTGCGCGCGTCCGACGGGCGCCGGCTCGGCACTCTCGACGAGGCGCGGGTCTGGTTCGAAGGGCATCCGGGCGCCATCTACCTGCACGGCGGTCAGTCCTACCGGGTTCTCGCGCTGGAACGCGAGGAGCGGCGGGTTCTGCTCGAACCGGCGCAGGTCGACTACTTCACACAGGTCTACGCGCGGAAGGAAACCGAGATCCTCTCCCGGGAGGAGGCGAGGTCGGTCGGCCCCGCGACGCTGGCGCGCGGACGCCTGCGCGTGACGACGTTCGTCGAAGGCTACTCGAAGCGCCGCATCTTCGGGCAAGAGGAGATCTCGCGCCATCCTCTCGAGGCGCCGCCGCTCGTGCTGGAGACGCATGGATTCTGGTTCGAACTCCCACGGGAAACCGTCGTCCACCTGGTGCAGGCGGAGCACCATCCCGCCGGCGCGCTGCACGCGGCGGAACACGCGCTGATCGGCCTCTTCCCGCTCGAGGCCATCTGCGATCGCTGGGATCTCGGCGGCATTTCCTACGCCCAGCACCCTCAGCTCGGCGGTCCCGCGGTCTTCGTCTATGACGGGTGGCCGGGAGGCATCGGCCTGGCGGCAACCGGATACGACCGCGCGGAGCGGCTCGTTGCCCGGACGCGGGAGCTCGTTTCCGGCTGCCCGTGCGAGGACGGCTGCCCCTCCTGCGTCCATTCGCCCAAGTGCGGGTCCGGCAACCAGCCGCTCGACAAGGAGGGGGCGGTTCGGGTGCTGGATCTGCTCCTCGGGGCCGAGCGGCTCCGTCCCGGCGGCCGCGCGGCGGAGGCGGCCGCGGAGGCGGCGCTCGCCTCCCATCGCTCCGCCCGGCATCCCGGCGTTCGGGGCGGCGGCCCGCTGCCGCCCGGTTTCTTCGATGCCCGGAGCGACACACCGGCGCCGGCGGGGCTCGAAGAGGCCGGCTGGCCGCCCGATCTGCCGCCTCCCTCCGAGCTGCTCCGCCCCGGCGAGGGCCGCTGGATCTTCTTCGACGTCGAAACGCTGCGCGGGGCGGAGGAGGTCGGCGGCTGGGGGAACATCGCGGGGATGGGGCTGGCCCTGGCCGTCTGCCTGGACGCAGGGACGGGAAGGTTCCGCTCCTACCGCGAATCGGATGCCGACGCTCTCGTGGACGAGCTGCTGGGGGCCGACCGCGTCGTCGGCTTCAACATCGAGCGGTTCGACCTCGCCGTGCTGGCCCCCTACGCCAGGGCCGACCTGAGCCGGGTCGCGACGCTCGATCTCCTCCGGGCGATCCACGCGCGGCTCGGCTTCCGGCTCTCCCTCGCGCACCTCGCCGCCGCCACCCTCGGCATCGAGAAAACGGCGAACGGGCTCCAGTCGCTCGAGTGGGTCAAGCAGGGCCGGTTCGATCTCATCGAGCGCTACTGCCGGCGCGACGTCCTCCTGACCGCCGCCCTGTGGGCGTACGGGCGCCGGCACGGATACGTCCTGTTCCGCAGCCGGCGCGGTGAGGTGGGCCGGATTCCGGTAGACTGGTGACCTTTTTGGCCCGGGGCCGCCCCGGGGGGGAGCGCCATGGCAGAAAAGCGGCGTCTCAAGGTCCCTCACACCCTCGTCCTGCTCTTCGGCATGATCGTGCTGGCCTGGCTGGCGAGCCTGGTGCTCCCCGCGGGCGCTTACGAGCGGCACGACCACGACGGCCACCAGGTCGTCGTCCCCGGCACCTATCACCGGATCGAGCGGGAAGCGCCCTTCGGCGTCGGGGATCTGCTGACCCCGTTGACGGTCGTTCCCCGAGGCTTCGCCTCGGTTCAGGACATCATCTTCTTCGTCTTCATCATCGGCGGGGCGTTCGCCGTCCTCCGCGCCACCGGCGCGGTCGATGCCTCGATCGGGCTCCTGCTCCGCAGGTTCGGCGACCGGCGCGGCTGGTTGATCGCCATCGGCGTGACGGCCTTCGCCGCCGGTTCGTCCGGCTTCGGGATGGCGGAGGAGTACCTCCCGTTCGTCCCGATTCTGCTGCTTCTCGCCCGTGGCATGGGGATGGACGCCGTCACCGGCGTCGGCATCATGTGCGTCGGCTACGGGGTCGGCTACGGGACGGCGGTGCTCAACCCCTTCACCGTCATGATCGCCCAGAACATCGCCGGGTTGCCGCCCGCTTCCGGGATGTGGTTCCGCCTGCTGCTCACGCCGGTGATGCTGGCGATCGGTATCCACCACGTCTGGTCCTATGCCACCAAGGTCGCGCGCGAGCCGTCCCGCTCGCTGGTCTCGGATCTCGGCCCGCCGCCCGTCGCGCTGCCGTCCGACCCGCCCGCCCTGGGGCGCCGGCACGTGGCCGTGCTCGCCGTGACCTTCGCGGCGCTGGGCCTGCTGGTGTGGGGTCTGGCGAGCCGTGGCTGGTACCTGGTCGAGATGGGGGCCCTGTTCCTGGGGCTGACGATCGTGCTCGGGGCGGTCGGCGGCCTGGGGGCCGACCGCATCGCCGTCGAGTTCTGCCGGGGAGCGACCGATCTGACCACCACGGCGTTGCTCATCGGCTTCGCGAACAGCATCAAGCTCGTCCTCGCCGATGCCCAGGTGATCGACACGATCGTCCACGGAATCGCTCAGCCGCTCCGCCACCTCGGCCCCTCGCTGGCGGCGGCCGGGATGTTCCTGGTGCAGAGCGTGTGCAACTTCTTCATTCCGTCGGGCAGCGGGCAGGCCTATGTCACGATGCCACTGATGGCGCCGCTGTCCGACGTGCTCGGCATCACGCGCCAGGTCGCCGTGCTGGCCTACCAGTTCGGGGACGGGTTCACCAACATCGTCGTCCCGACCAACGCCGTCCTGATGGGTATCCTGGCGATGGCCGGCATCCCCTTCGACCGGTGGCTGCGCTTCGTCACGCCGCTGATGCTCAAGGTCTGGGTGGTGGGATCGCTCGCGCTCGTCGTGGCCGTTCAGCTCGGGTACGCCTGAGCGGCGGGCTGGCCGCCTGCGGCCGTTGCGTGCATCATCGCCGCCGATGAGACGAGCGGGAGCATCGATCGGACGCCAGGCGGCCCTGCTGGGCGCGCTCCTGGCGGGCTGCGCGCCGGCGCCCGGCCCGGAGGGACCGCCGCCGGGGCTGAGGTTCCTCTCGCCGGAGGAGATCGCAGCCGCCCGGGCGGAGCGGAACGAGTGGTTCAAGACCTCTCCCGAGTCCCCTCTCCCCGAGGAGGTGAAGCGCCGGTTCCAAGGACTCGACTACTATCCCTTCAATCCGTCGCTGCGTTTCTTCGCCCACCTGGAGCGGTACGACGATCCGAAGCCGCACCCGATGACCACGACCAACGGGGAGCGGCGGCCCGCCGTGGCCGTCGGCAAGCTGGTCTGGACCCAGGACGGCGTGCGGCGCGAGCTGGAGGTCTACCAGCTGCGCGACGTCGGACCCCGGGAGTGGGGCGGCTTGTTCCTTCCGTTCCAGGACGAGACCAGCGGTGTGGAGACCTACGGAGCCGGACGCTACATCGATCTGGCCGGCGGAATCGACGACTGGTATGTTCTCGACTTCAACCTGGCCTACTATCCTTCCTGCGCTTACGGCAAGCCGGGCTACCAGTGCCCCCGGACCCCACCGGCGAACCGGCTCGATTTCCCGGTTCGCGCGGGGGAGAGGGGATGGGTTGACGCGCACGGCGCGGGCGGCCCGGCGGCCTCGCACGGACAGGCGGGCCGGCCGACCGAGGTGACGAAATGATTCCGGATCGCATCTTTCTCGTCGGTTTCTTCGGTTCGGGGACCGACGAGGTCGGGCGGGCGCTCGCGGACAAGATCGACCGCCCTCTGTTCAGCACCGACGCTGTCATCGAGGCGAGCGCACGGATGCCGCTGGCCGAGCTGTACCGCAAGGAGGGCGAAAGCAGCGTCCGCCAGCGGGAGCGGAGGGCGCTGGTCGCCGTGGCGACGGGCCCCCCGGGCGTGATCGTCACGGGGCCGGGCACGTTCACCGATAGGGGCAACCGGCGCACCATCCAGCAGTCGGGTGTCTCCGTGTTCATCGACGCGTCGCTCGAGGAGTGCCTCGCGCGCGCCATCGAGCGGGGCCAGCTCCGCCCGGACGACGAGAGCAACGAGCGCTTCACCACCCTGTACGAGCAGCGCCGCCCGATCTACGAGGAGGCCGACCTGATCGTCGAACCGCTCGGCCGCCCTCCGGAGGAGATCGCCGACGAGATCGTGCAGCGTCTCGAGGACCGCGTCTGGGCGGAGAAGCTCGGCTGAGGAGCTGGCGGTGGCGGCGGGGGCCGGTCGGGTGAGGCGGCCTCTACCGGTGGCGGGCCGGTTGACGGCGGCCGCTTGCCTGCTGGCGGGGACTCTGCTCCTGGCCCACCGCCTGGTCGCCACCTTCGTCCCCGCGCTGCGGCCGGCGTACCCGCTGCCCCTGTTCGACCGGCTTCTTCCGTGGAGCGGTTTCTGGTTCTTCGCCGGGCAGGTGGGCTCCGGCCTCCTGCTGCTGGCCGCGGGCTGGGCGATCGTGGCCCGCTCGCGCCTCGCCCCTTGGCTCTTCACGATCCCCGGGTGGGGCGCGCTGGTGACGGTGGCGCTGGGAGCTCGCCCGGGACCGCGCCTTCGGATGCACATGCGCACCGCGGTCACCATGGCCCGCCGGATCGGAGTTCTCGGAGAGGACGGGACGTTCGGGGATCTGGTGCCGCGGGGCGTCGTCACCGGCCTCGCCCTTTTCGCGGCGGTCTGGCTCGCGCTCCTGCTGATCGGGACGGTGCACCTCTGGCGCCGCCGGGATCTCTATCGGGACGGATCGGCCGGTTCGGGCTGAACGAAGAGCTGGGTCACGTAGAGCGAGCCGTCCTCCCCCGCGGCGACACCCACGCCCGTTCGGGTGAAGCGGCGATCGAGAAGGTTCCGGCGGTGGCCGGGGCTTCGGAGCCAGCCGGCCAGCACCCGCGCCGGAGCATCGTCCGAGTCGCCGACCGCCGCCAGGTTCTCGGCCAGCCGGCGGAACCTCACCCCGACCCGGCGGACGCGCTCCGCGAGCGCCGGACCTCCCGGGAGGCGGTGGGTCACCCGGCCGGCGGCCGCCATCGCCTCCGCGTGCCGCCGTGCGGCCTCCCCCAGCGCGGCATCGGGCTGCAGCGGTTCCAGGCCGCGGGCGGAGCGGACGGTGTTCGCTTCCCGGGCCACGGCGCGCTCGAGCGCGCGCAGCTCCCCGGCGCTCCGTGGGGCCTCGGTGAGGAGCGCCACGAACACGAGCCACCCGTCCGCGGTTCGCGCCACCCCCGCCCCGACGCGGCCCGGGCGCCGGCCCGAACGGACCGTTTGCCAGAACGGAGAGGTATCCGGCCGGCGCGCGAGCACGGCGCCCACCGGGTCGCGCTCGTGGCGCTGCAGGTGCACGAACTCGAGCGCACGGCGGAACCGCACCGGCCCGGCGCGGGCCAGCCACGACGAGACCGGCTCTCTCCCGCCGAGCCGGCGGCCGGGCGCCCTCGCGGCGATCTCCCCGGCGCGCCGAGCGGCGAGGCGATCGAGCTCCGCCGACCGGATCAGCGGGGGCCCGCCGCCGGCGGCGCGTTCGGCGGCGAGCCGTTGGGCGAGGCGGCCGGCGAGCGCTTCGAGCGGGTTTGCGGCGCCGGAAGGCACGAGGAGGGCCAGCCAACCGATCCCCACCGCCGCGATGCATCGGACGCTGGCCACCGTTCGCCCCCGTGCCGCCGCGCGGCGTCGTAGTATCATGCAGCGTTTCCCGGGCGCCGCGCAGAAAGTGGCGCGCCGAAGGTCTCCTTCGGGAGGAGCCGATGTACGGAGCGGTGAAGACCGAGCTGCAGCAGGAGCTTCAGCAGATCAAGGACTCGGGGCTGTTCAAGAGCGAGCGGATCATCGCCAGCCCTCAGGGCGCGGAGATCACCCTGGCCGACGGGCGGAAGGTGCTCAACTTCTGCGCGAACAATTACCTCGGGCTTTCGGGGGCGCCCTGGTTGATCGAGGCCGCCCACAAGACTCTCGATGCGCGCGGCTACGGGATGTCCTCGGTGCGCTTCATCTGCGGGACTCTCGACATCCACCGGGAGTTGGAGCGGAAGCTCGCCGCCTTCCTCCAGAAGGACGACGCGATCCTGTACGCGGCCTGCTTCGACGCGAACGGCGGGGTCTTCGAGCCGATTCTCGGCGAGCAGGATGCGATCGTCACCGACCAGTTGAATCATGCCTCGATCATCGACGGCATCCGCCTGTGCAAGGCGAAGCGCTTCATCTACAAGCATGCCGACATGAACGATCTCGAGGCGAAGCTGAAAGAGGCTTCGGGCGCGCGGCGCCGGATGATCGCCACCGACGGCGTGTTTTCGATGGACGGCGATATCGCCCCGCTGCGCGAGATCTGCGAGCTCGCCGACCGCTACGAGGCGCTGGTGATGGTCGACGACAGCCACGCCACCGGATTCGTGGGAGCGACGGGCCGAGGGTCGGCGGAGCACTGCGGCGTGATGGATCGCGTGGAGATCGTCACCGGAACCCTCGGCAAGGCGCTCGGAGGCGCCTCTGGAGGGTTCATCGCCGCGCACCAGGAGATCGTCGACATCCTGCGCCAGCGGTCGCGGCCGTACCTGTTCTCGAACACGCTCGCGCCCGTCGTGGCGGGGGCCTCCATCGCCGTGCTCGACCGCCTGAGCGAAACCACCGAGCTGCGGGACCGGCTGGAACGCAACACGAAGCACTTCCGGCGCCGCATGACGGAGGCCGGGTTCGACATCAAACCGGGCGAGCACCCGATCGTCCCGATCATGCTGTACGACGCGGTTCTCGCGCAGAAGATGTCGGCCGCGCTGCTCGACTGCGGCATCTACGTGATCGGTTTCTTCTACCCGGTGGTGCCGAAGGGGCAGGCGCGGATCCGGGTGCAGGTCTCCGCGGCGCACACGATCGAACAGCTCGACCGGGCGGTGGAAGCGTTCACGGAGGTGGGGCGGGAGCTTTCCGTCATCTCGTGACACGAAGGCGCTCGAGCAGGCGGGCCATCTCCTCCCGGTGGGCGCGTTCGATCTCGGCCAGCCGGCGCTCGGTCGCGGCGGACCACCGGGACAGGTAGAGCTGGAGCGCGACGTAGAGCGCGGCGACACCGGCCAGGTAGAGGAGGTAGGCCGCGGTGGCGTCGAGCGCGCGCTGCGCGACGGCCACCACGGCCCCGGCGAGCGAGACGGCCATCAAGGGGCGCACCAGCCGCCAGCCGAGGCGCCGGGTCCAGCGGCGCTCGGCCCGCAGCCAGAAGCGTGCCCGGTCGGCCTTCGCCAGGGCTCTGAGCACCTCGGCCGCCTCGCCGGCATCCGGCAGCAGGCGGGGGATTTCGTCCGCGACCTCTTCGAACGGGCGCGGCGCGCCGAGCTCCCTCTCCACCAGCTCCGCGAGGCGTCGCCGCCGGTCGGCGCCGGGGTTCATCGACGTCAGCGTCCGCCGCCGTTCCTTCGTTCCCGGTCGCCCCCCAGGACCTTCACGAAGCAGTAGGCCGACAGCGAGCCGACGAGGAGCCAGCTCAGGATCATGAAAACCGCCGCCGAGATGTTCATGCGCGATCCTCCCCGGCCGACCGGCGGAGCCAGATCGCCCAGACCATCACGCCGAACCCGAACAGGAAGCCGAGCATGACGATCCGGGTCATCCAGATGGCCGTTTCCCGGTAGCGACCCTCGATCGCCAGCGACAGGGCCACGGAGCGGGAGGGGGACCCCTCCTCCGGCTCGAAACGGAGTCCGCGGGCGGCGAGCCACTCCTGCAGGTCGCGTCGGCCGAACTCCGCCAGCAGTTCGGGATCACCGCCGACGCTGTCCACCGCCGGGGGTGCCGCCGGGTTGAGCGTGACGTTCGCCCATGCGCGGAGATCGCGTCCGGCCTTGGTCACCGCCCGCGCGAAGCGTTCCTCGATCTTCTTCAGACGCGCCTCTTCCAGGGATCCACGTTCCGGAAGGTGCTCGGTCACGCGGCCGCCGATCGATCCGGCGTCGATCACGCCCCAATAGAGCTTCGGCGAGGCGATCAGCGAGCCGTTCATCGTCGCCGGGAAGAACCAACCGGCGAAGATCGCGACGAGAGCCGCCGGCGTCACCCACCTGATGATGAACCGGAACACCACCGGGATGCGGATCTGGGCGCCCCGGTTCATCTCTTGCCAGCCGCGGTCGATCCCGAACACCCAGGCGAACAGCACCACTTCGAAGATGGCGAAGACGACGAGCCCGATGGTGCCCGACCAGAAGTCCATCTCGTCGAGGGATCCATAGCGGTAGAAGAAGACGACGGGGACGGAACCCAGCAGCCACAGCAGGCCGAGCACGGCGGCGGACGCGGCGCGGCTCAGGCGCGCTTCGTCCTGGAGAAACGACATCACCGGCTGGGCGACCGCGACCGAGGAGGTGAAGGCGGCGAAGAACAGGAGCAGGAACCACATGGAGCCGAACACCTCGACGCCCCCGATGCCTCGAAGGATCTCCGGCATCGAGACCATGCCGATCGCGTATCCCCCCGACTTCGCGATCGCCTCGACCTGTCCGGCGCCGTAATAGACGGCGGCCGCCGGGATCGCGATCATGCTGCCGAAGATCACCTCGACGAACTCGTTCAGCGAAGCGGTCGTCAGGCCGGTCAGCGCGATGTCGTCGTCCTCTTTCAGATAGGAACCGTAGCACTCGAGCGAGCCGAAGCCGATCGAGAGCGTGAAGAAGATCTGGCCCGCGGCGGCCATCCAGACGTTGAAGTCCAGCAGCCGGTCCAGGTGTGGTGTCCAGAGGAAGTTGAGCCCGTCGGCCACGGTGCCCTTGATCTGTCCGAGAGTGAGCACGCGGACCCCGAGGACGAGGCAGAACACCATGAGCAGGGGAATGGCGATCTTCGCGAGCAGCTCGATGCCTCCCTGGATTCCGCGGTAGAGGATCCAGACGTTGAGCGCCAGGGTGATCAGCATGAAGAGGAGCGCGACACCCACCCCCGAAAAGTAGTTGGACGTGGTCGCGTTGCCGAGGAACTCGTTGTAGAAAGTCCTGAGATCGACGCTGGGATCGCTGTAGGCGCCGCGGAAGGAAAACCACGAGTATCCGAGGCACCACGCCTCGATGTAAGCGTAGTAGAGCACGAACACCATCGGAAGCGCGACGCCGATCACGCCGAGGTACTTCGCCCAGGGGCGCCCGCCCGCCAGCCTGTCGAAGATCCCGGGAGTCGTGCCGTGCCCCCAGCGTCCGCCCATGCGGCCGACCGTCCAGGCGACCCACATCATCGGCAGGCCGAAGAGCAGAAGGGACACGATGTAAGGGATCATGAAGGCGCCACCGCCGTTCTGCGCGGCCTGGCTCGGGAAGCGCAGCAGGTTCCCGATGCCGATCGCGTTTCCCGCGGCGGCCAGAATCAGGCCGATCCTCGTTCCCCAGCGCTCGCGCGTCGGACCCGACGAGTTCGCCATCAGACCCTCCTGCCCACCCATCCCCTTCGTTCCGAGGGGACACGACGCGGGGCCCGCGAGGCCCGGCGCCGCTCCGGCCCGGATTATGCACGAAATCGGCGCCGCGCACGGCCTTGTCGGCCATTCCGCGCCGTCTCGAAGGGATGGCCGGGGCGGACACGCCGCCGCCGCGGGGAGCGCGTCCTCGGAACCGGGCTGGCGGCTTGCCCGGTGGCCTCGCGCCGCGGCGCGTCGCGCGCGCCCCAGGCTAGGGAGTGAGCCGCAGCGGCGTCAACCGGTCGGGGCGCCGATCGCGGCGAGCATCTCGCGCACCGCCCGCTCGAGACCGACGAGAACGGCGCGCGCCACGATCGAGTGCCCGATGTTGAGCTCGACGATCTCGGGGATGTCGGCGACCGGCCGCACATTGCGCAGCGTGAGGCCGTGCCCGGCGGCGACGCGGAGGCCGAGGGTGGCCGCCTCCCGCGCGGCGGCGACGAGGGTGTCGAAGGCCCGCGCCTGTTCGGAGGGCGAGCGGGCCGCGCTGTAGGCGCTCGTGTTCAGTTCCACCGTTTCCGCTCCGAGGCGGGCGGCGGCGTCGACCTGGCGCGCGTCGGGATCGATGAACAGGCTGACGCGGATTCGCGAGCGCCTGAGCGCCCGCACGTGGGCCTGGAGCGAGCGGAACCGGCCGGCCGCGTCGATGCCCCCCTCGGTGGTCACCTCACCCGGGCGTTCGGGGACCAGCGTGACCAGATCGGGCCGGACGCGGCGGGCGATGCGCAGCATCTCGGGCGTCGCTGCCATCTCGACGTTCAGCGGCGTGGTGACGATCTCCCGCAGGCGCTCCAGGTCGCGGTCGGAGATGTGACGGCGGTCGCCTCGGATGTGGCAGGTGATCCCGCCCGCGCCCGCCAGCTCCACCAGCACCGCCGCAGCGACCGGGTCCGGTTCGGTGGCGCGGCGTGCCTGCCGCACCGTGGCGACGTGATCGATGTTCACCGAGAGCCTCGTCATGACGACCTCCACCCCGCCGGTCAACCGCCGCCCGAACCCAGCGTGGTCCGGAACAGCTCGGCCAGGTCGTCCGCGATCCTCGTGACCTGGCGCTGGTCCTTTCCTTCCACCATCACCCGGGCTTTCGGCTCGGTGCCGGAGTAGCGCACCAGAACCCGGCCTTCCCGGCCGAGTTCCCGCTCGGCGGCCGCCACGGCCGGTCCGATCACCGGGTGTCCCTCGATCTCCGGCTTCTCGGCGACGGGAACGCTGCGAAGAACCTGGGGGAAGCGCGGCAGCCGTGACCGGGCGATCTCGGGATCCTCGGCCCCGCTGAGCCACAGGCGGCAAAGGAGGATCGCCGTCTGGATGCCGTCCCCCGTCGGGGCGTGCTCCATGAAGATGACGTGGCCCGACTGCTCGCCGCCGAGGGCGTAACCGCCGCGCCGCATCTCCTCGAGCACGTAGCGGTCTCCGACCGCGGTTCGTCGGAGGGAAATGCCCTCCTGCTGCAGCGCCAATTCGAGTCCGAGGTTGCTCATCACCGTGGCGACCACCGTGTCGTGCGGGAGGGCACCGCGCTCCCGCAGGGCGCAGCCGGCGTAGAAGAGCGTGAAGTCCCCGTCGAGCACCGCGCCGGATGCGGACGCGGCGATGCATCGATCGGCATCGCCGTCGAAGGCGAAGCCGATGGCGGCGGAGTTCGAGGTCACCGCCTGCGCCATCGCTTCCGGATGGAGGGAGCCGCAGCCCGCGTTGATGTTGCGCCCGTCGGGAGCGTCGGCCAGGGTCACCACTTCGGCGCCTGCCCGCCGGAAGGCCTCCGGCGCGACCGCCGTCGCGGCGCCGTTCGCTGTGTCGAGCACGACCGTGAGACCTTCGAACGAGACGCTTCCGCGGCAGGCGTCGAGGTGCCGGAGGTAGCGCTCCCGGAGGCCGGGTTCGACCGGGACATCCTCCGCCGCCGCGCTCGGCGGCTCCGGCATGCCTTCCATCAGCTTCTCGAGCCACGCCTCCTTCTCGTCCGGCAGCTTGCTGCCGGCGGCGTCGAACACCTTGACCCCGTTGTCCCGGTAGGGGTTGTGGGAGGCCGAGATCATCAACCCGGCGTCGAAGCCGCAGCTCCGGGTCACCAGGGCCAGCCCGGGTGTCGGAAGAACGCCCGCGGAGACCGCCTCGCCACCGCCGTCGCGGACGCCCCTGGCCAGCTCGGCGGCGATCCAGTCACTCGATTCCCGGGTGTCCTGACCGAGGCAGACGCGGGCCGGCCGCCCCTCCTCCCGCAGGGAAGCGGCCAGTGCGCGCCCGAGGCGATAGATCGTGCTGCGGTCGAGCGGAGGCGAGCCGGCGGTTCCCCGGATGCCGTCGGTGCCGAAGAGCTTCCTCAAACCTGCCTCCCGTTCGCCGTTCCGGCCCGTCGGGCCCTGGGCAGTCACTTCCTCCCGGCCGGCGCCCGCGCGGGCGCGATCGTCACCGAGGGCGGGCGAATCTCCACGATCTCGACCTTCCCCTGCAGGTCCCCCGCCAGGCGGCCGAGATCGATCTGCACCTGCACCCGTCCCCGGCGTGCCGCCGCGCCGTCGGCGGCGACGGGAACGACCACCGGGGTCAGCGCGGAGCGGATTTCGCCGACACGAGAGGGCGGCGCCTTGAGCACCACTTCCACTTCCGGCGGGTCGCACCGCCAGAGCGGGGAGCTGGCCTGAACGGGGAGCGTGATCGCGTGTTCGGCCGCCTGCTCGAGGATCTCGACGGCGACGCGGACCTTGTCCGGTTGCGTCTCCATCTTCGGTCCGGGCGAGAGCAGCTCGACCGTCGTCTCGAAGCTCGCCCGGCGGCCGGTGAGGTCCACGTAGGCCGTTCGGACGGAGCTCAGTGCGGTCACCGCGCTGCGAGGCCCGATGACGTCGACTTCGGCCGGCTCGACGGCCACTCGGCCCACCGCGAAGCCTTCCGCCGGTTCGCCCGCACGCTGCACCTCCACAGGTTTCCGCACCTTCTTCAGCCGCTCGATCTTCACCGTGATCGTGCTGTCGAGCACTTGCACTTCCACGTTTCCGGACGGCAGATTGCGGACGTCGGACGGCTGGACCTGCACGGTGAACTCGCCCTCGCGCATGGCCCGCAGATCCGGCTCCACGTACAGGCCTTCCGTCGAAAGCCGCCGGATGATGATGTCGTCCGCGCGCACCTCGATCTCGACGTCGCGCGGCTCGATCGAAACCGCCACGGCGCCGTCGTCGACGAGGGGCACCACGGGGACCTTCACCCTCATCGGGACCTTGGGAAGCTGCGCGAGCATCGCCCACGTGACGTAGGCGAGGAAGAGCGAGAAGATCTTGAGGCCGATGTTCCGGTGAAGGAACGACTTCATCGTCTCACCGCGCCGTCTCGACAGCAGCTTCCGCCCCGGTCCCTTCGGGCTGGCGCCGGGTGAACCACGTGCGCGGACCTGCGGCGACCTGCTGCTCGCCGCCGAGCATCTGCTCCAACCGATCGCGCAGCCGCCGGGTGTCCAAGTCCTCCTCCATCTTTCCGTTCACGGCCACCGAGATCACTCCGCGCTCCTCGCTGACCACGACAGCGACTGCGTCGCTCTCCTCGGAGATGCCGATGGCGGCGCGGTGACGGGTCCCGTAGCGGCGGGACACGTACGGGTCGGCGGTCAGGGGGAGGAAACAACTGGCCGCGCGGATCCGGTCCCCGGCGATGATCACCGCGCCGTCGTGCAGAGGCGTCATCGGTGTGAAGATGTTGATCAGGATGTCGTAGCTGACCCGGGCGTCCAGCCTGATGCCGGTGTCGATGAAGTTGCCCAGCCCGACGGAGCGCTGGAACACGATCAGCGCCCCGATCTTCCGCGAGGCCATCGAGGAGCAGGCCAGGGCCACCTCTTCGATCATTCGCAGCGACGACTCCTGTTGCCGGAACCGCCGCAGCGGATACCGTCCGAACGTGGCGAGTGCCTGGCGGATCTGGTTCTGGAAAATGACGATCAGGGCGAACGGCAGGTAGAAGAGGAACTGGGAGAGCACCCAGTTCACCACGGGGAGGTTCAGCCAGCGCTGCCGGGTGACCCACCAGAGCAGCACCACGGCCATCACCCCGTAGACCATCTCGAGGGCGCGCGTCCTCCGGAGAAGAAGGAGGAGCTGGTAGATGCCGAACCAGAGCAGCGCGATCTGCAGGATCTGCATCGGATCCCGCAGCTGATCGAGGTTCAGCGCGCTGACCAGGTGGCTCATCGCTCCCCCGTCCCGCCCACCGCCCAGGGCCGCAAGGGATCGGCGACCGCCAGAGCCCGGCGGGTCGGCGCGACGTCGTGAACGCGCACGATCGACGCCCCGCCCAGAACGGCGGCCACAGCCGCGGCGATGCTGCCCGGCAGGCGGCGCGCCGGTTCCGGCTCGCCGGTGCGCCGGCCGATGAAGGACTTGCGCGAGGCGCCGACGAGGATCGGCCGCCCGAGACCTCGCAGCACCGAAAGATGGCGCAGGAGCGTCTCGTTGCCCTCGGCCGACTTGCCGAAGCCGATTCCCGGGTCGATGACGATTCTATCATCGGAGAGCCCAGCTGCGAGCGCGCGGTCGACGCTCCGTTCGAGGCCGGCGTAGACCTCTCCGATGAGATCCTCGTACCGGGTGTCGCGCTGCATCGTCTGCGGGGTGCCCCGCATGTGCATCACGACGACGGGACAGCGGCGCTCGGCGGCGAGCGCCGCCATGGCGGGATCCGCCAGCCCCGAGACGTCGTTGATCATGTCCGCGCCTGCGTCGAGTGCCAGCCGAGCGGTGATGGAGCGGCGCGTGTCGATCGACACGCGGGCCTCGGGGAAGCGCCGGCGGATCGCCTCGATCACGGGAAGCACGCGGCGCGCTTCCTCTTCGGCATCGATCTCCGCCGCACCCGGCCGGGTCGACTCTCCACCGACATCGACGATGTCGGCGCCTTCCTCCAGCATCGCTTCCACGCGCCGCAGGGCCGCGTCCGGCTCCGCGTACAGCCCCCCGTCCGAGAACGAGTCGGGAGTGACGTTGAGGATTCCCATCACCGCCGTCCGGCTTCCGAGCTCGAGATCGGGCCCGGTGGCGAAACGGAGCCGGTCCGGCCGCCGGCTGAAGCGCTCCAGCGCCTTCGCCAGCCGCTCGCCGACATCGGCCCAGCTCTCGGCGAGGCGGGCGAGCGCCTGAGCGTCGCCGCAGGCGACCCAGGACCGGCGGCCCTCGAACAGGGCGGCACCGCCGCGCGCCGGCGGCTCGGGGAGCGGGATCGCGTCGGGGCCGGCCGGGATCTGGGCGGCGAGGCACGGCCAAGGCAGGCGCCACCGCGCGGAGGGCGGCCGCTCGACCTCGAGCAGCGCCGCCGCGTCGCCGGCATGGGACAGTGTCCAGATCCGGATGCCGAGCGCCATCGACGTGGACCGCCCGGTCAGCTGGGCTGGCCCAGCGGGTCGCCGAGGACCGGCTCGCCGCCCGTTTCGTCACGGGGCGGCCGGGCCGGTCGTTTGTCCGCCTCGGCGTCGGGCGGGGAACCGTCGGGCGACGGGAGCGGGGGCAGCGGCGGCAGTTCGCCCCCCTCGACGATCACTTTGATCTCCTCCGAGTCGAGCACCTCGCGTTCCAGCAGGTTCTCCGCCAGACGGATCAGCGCGTCCCGGTGCTCCTCGAGCAGCGTGCGAGCCCTCTCGTAGGCGCGGCTGACGATCGAGCGGACCTCGTCGTCGATCTGGATCGCGGTCTTCTCGGAGTAGTCGCGGTGCTTGGCGATCTCGCGACCGAGGAAGATCTGCTCCTCCCGCTTGCCGAACGTCAGCGGCCCGAGACGCTCGCTCATTCCCCATTCGCACACCATCCGGCGGGCCAGCTCGGTGGCGCGCTCGATGTCGTTCCCGGCGCCGGTGGTGATGTGGTTCATGAACAGCTCTTCCGCAGCCCGGCCGCCCATCATCACCGCCAGCGTCGCCAGGAGGTACTCGCGCGTATAGGTGTGCTTGTCGTCCTCCGGGAGCTGCTGGGTCACGCCGAGCGCCATCCCGCGGGGGATGATGGTGACCTTGTGGAGGGGATCGGCGTCCGGTTCGAGGTAGGCCACCAGCGCGTGCCCCGCCTCGTGGAAGGCGGTGTTTCGCTTCTCTTCCTCGGAGATGATGAGGCTGCGCCGCTCGACGCCCATCATCACCTTGTCCTTGGCGATTTCGAAATCTTCGGCGGTGACCTTCTTCTTGCCCTGGCGCGCCGCGTACAGCGCCGCCTCGTTGACGAGGTTCGCCAGGTCGGCGCCCGAGAACCCCGGCGTCCCGCGGGCGATGACCGACAGGTCCACGTCACCGAGGGGGATCCGCCGGGTGTGCACGCGCAGGATTTCCTCCCGGCCGCGGACGTCGGGCCGGTCGACGACCACCCGGCGGTCGAACCGGCCGGGGCGCAGGAGCGCCGGGTCGAGCACGTCGGGTCGGTTCGTGGCGGCGATCAGGATCACGCCGTCGTTCGACTCGAACCCGTCCATCTCCACCAGAAGCTGGTTCAGCGTCTGCTCGCGCTCGTCGTGGCCGCCTCCGAGGCCGGCGCCGCGGTGCCGGCCGACGGCGTCGATCTCGTCGATGAAGATGATGCAGGGGGCGTTCTTCTTCCCCTGCTCGAACAGATCGCGCACCCTCGACGCCCCCACTCCCACGAACATCTCCACGAAGTCGGAACCGGAGATGGAGAAGAAGGGAACGTTCGCCTCGCCGGCGATCGCCCGGGCGAGGAGCGTCTTCCCGGTGCCCGGCGGCCCCATCAGCAGGACGCCCTTCGGGATCTTCCCTCCGAGCCGCTGGAACCGCTGCGGGTCCTTGAGAAACTCGATGATCTCCTGCAGTTCCTGCTTCGCCTCCTCGCATCCGGCCACGTCCTTGAAGGTGACCTTCTTACCCTGCGAGGTGAGGAGCTTGGCCCGCGACTTTCCGAACGACAGGGCCCGGTTCCCCCCGCTCTGCATCTGGCGCATGAAGAAGATCCAAACGCCGATGAACAGGAGGATCGGCGCCCAGCTGATGATGCTGAGCCAGAGCGTGCCGTCGCTCGGCTTCTTCGCCTGCACGACCGCACCCTTGTCGCGGAGCGTGCGGACGAGCTGATCGTCCTTGACCACGTAGGCGGAGAACGGCGTCCCGTCGTCGAGCTTCCCGTCGAGCTCGAAACCGAAGGAATCCCCCGTGACCGTGACCTCGGCGATCCGCCCCTGCTCGACGAGGTTGTAGACCTCCGACTGGGTCAGCTGCTGGGCCGGCTCGCCGGTGTCCTGGAAGAAGCGGATGACGACGATCAGGGCGACCAGGATGAACACCCACACCAGGATCGTCTTGAGGTGCTGGTTCACGCGGGACCTCCGGCGACCGGGTCGCCCGCCATCAATTCTATGGCGGTCCCGAAGGGCCCGCCATCGCGTCAGCCGGGGCCGGCCGCGGCTGCGGGGCCCGCGGACGCTTCGATCCTCAGGCCTGCGCCCGTCCGCCGCGCACGAAGGCCGTTGGGGAGATCGGCCCGAGAACCGGAGGACTCGGCCCGCGCCAGGGCGAGAAGCGCCCGCGCGTGGGCGGCCGTGAGCCGTGCCCGCGCCCCGCCGACGGAAGCCGCCGCTTCGAGCAGAACTCGGCGGGCGACCGCTTCCGGGAGGGACCCGAGCCGCCGCCGGTCGAGGACGATCGCTCCCGGTCCCCGCTCCAGCACGACCTCCTGCAGGCAGTCGCGTGCCCAGCGGTCCAGCGCCTCCTCTTCCTCGCGCGCCAGCTCGGCGCTGCGGGCCAGCGCCCGAATCGCCCCGGGCCCGAGCGCGCGCTCGATCGCGGGGAGCACCTCCATCCGCACGCGGTTGCGCGTCGCAGCCGGATCCCGGTTGGTCGGATCCTCGCGCCATTCCAGTCCCGCCCGGCGCGCGAACTCGCGAAGCGCCTCGCGGCGGACTCCGAGGAGGGGGCGCCAGAGGTCGCCCCGGCGGCGCGCCATCGCTGCGGCGCCGCGCGCGCCGCAGCCCCGCGTCAGGCGCATCAGGACCGTCTCCGCCTGATCGTCGAGGGTGTGCGCCAGGGCGACCGCCGCCGCCCGCTCGCGCTGCGCGACGCTGCGGAGGAAGGCCAGGCGCACCCGCCGCGCGGCCTCCTCGAGCGATCCGGAGCCGGCGGGGGTCCGCGCTGCGCCCGCGACGCAGGGCAATCCCAGGCGCCGCGCCTCGCGGGCGACGAATCGCGCGTCTTCCGCCCCTTCCTCCCCTCGCAGGCCGTGGTCCAGCGTCGCCACCACGAGGTCCCAGCCCCGGCCCGGCGCCAGGCCGGCGAGCAGGTGCAGCATCGCGACGGAGTCGCATCCGCCGGAGACCGCGGCGACGATCCGCGATCCCGCGGGGGGGGCCCAGGGGCGGGTCATCTCCTGCAGGAGGAACCGGGGCGCGGCTCTCAGCGACGCGACGGGATGGACCATCGGACTCCGGCGCCCGGCGCGGCGCGCGGGAACGGGGTGGTAGCGGTGCCCGGACTTGAACCGGGGACAACGCGGTTATGAGCCGCGCGCTCTACCACTGAGCTACACCGCCCCACGTGAACGCTTCGGACGCGACGGATCGTAAGAGCGGGCCGGGGGGCCGTCAAGCCGGCTCCGGGCGCCGCCGCCGGCCGGCTGGTATGCTGCGCGCCGACCCGGCAGCCGCACAGCCCGCGCGCCGCCGGCATGAGGAGAAACGGCCCATGAAGTCACGGATGATCGCGATCGCGGCGTTGGGAGCCCTGCTGGGGCTGCCGGCCCTGGCCGAGAAGCCGGCGCTCGAGAGCGAAGACCAGAAGACGATCTACGCGCTCGGGCTCGCCCTCTCGAAGCAGCTCACCGAGTTCGGGCTCCAGGCCGACGAGCTCGACGCGCTGTACGCCGGCCTGGGCGACGGGATCCTGGGCAAGGAGCCGAAGGTCTCCTTCGAGGAGTACCTGCCGAAGCTCAGGGAGCTGCGGACCCAGCGGATGCAGATGGTGGCGGCGCGGAACAAGTCCGAGGGCAAGGCCTTCGTCGACAAAGCCTGCCAGGAGTCGGGCGCCGTGCGGAGCGAGTCCGGCCTCGCCTACCTCGAGCTCGAGCCGGGGAGCGGCCCGTCACCGAAGGCGACCGACAAGGTGAGAGTCCACTACACCGGCCGGCTCGTCGACGGCACGGTTTTCGACAGCTCTCGCCAGCGCGGCACGCCGGCCGAGTTCAACCTCTCTCAGGTGATCCCCTGTTGGACCGAGGCCCTCCAGAAGATGAAGGTCGGCGGGAAGGCGCGCCTGTACTGCCCGTCCGACATCGCCTACGGGGACACCGGGCGGCCGCCGGCGATTCCTCCCGGGGCCACCCTCGTGTTCGACGTCGAGCTGCTCGACGTCGTTCAACCGTCGCAGCCGAAGCCGTGACCGGACGGCCGCCGGGGCAACCGCCCCGGCGGCCGCCAAGCCCGCTGCGGGATGGTGCTCGACTTCCTCCTGCTCGTCCTCGGCCTCGCGCTGCTCGTCGGCGGCGGCGAAATGCTGGTGCGCGGCGCCTCTTCGCTCGCCACCGCCGTCGGGGTTCCCCGGCTGATCATCGGTCTGACCCTGGTCGCCTTCGGGACCAGCACGCCCGAACTGGCGGTGAACGTCATCGCCGCCTGGATGGGTCGCGGCGGGGTCTCCTTCGGGAACATCACCGGCTCGAACATGGCCAACATCGGCCTGATCCTCGGCCTTTCGGCGCTCGTCCGCCCGATCCGCGTCGACGCCGGGGCGGTGCGGCGGGAGATTCCGATGATGCTGCTCGCCACGGGGGTGACCGTGGCGCTCGGGATCGATCGGCTTTGGGGGGCGCCCGCCGACGTCTATCACCGCGGGGATGGGCTGGTCTTGCTCCTGCTTCTGGCGGTCTTCCTGTATTACAACGCGGTCGACCTGATGCGGAGCCGCGCGGAGGAGCGGTTGCTCCGCGAGATGAACGGGGCCCTTCCGCCGCGGGCCGGCCGCGGACCCGCCCGTGACATCCTGCTCTCGCTGGCGGGGGTGGCGGCGTTGGGTGCCGGAGGGCGGCTCGCCGTCGTCGGCGCCGTGGGCCTCGCCCGCGCGGCGGGGGTGCCGGAGACGATCATCGGCCTGACGCTGATCGCCGTGGGCACGAGCCTGCCGGAGCTGGCGACGTCGCTCGTGGCCGTCTGGCGCGATCAGCCCGACATCGCCATCGGCAACGTCGTCGGATCGAACATCTTCAATCTGCTGTGTGTCCTGGCCGTCTCCGCGCTGATCCGGCCGGTCCCCGTACCGGCGGGCGGCCGCGGCGATCTCGCCGCCGTCTCGCTGCTCTCTCTCCTCCTGTTCCCGATCGCCGCCAGCGACAAGCGGCGCATCGTCCGAGCCGAAGGGGCGCTCCTCCTGGCGATCTATCTGGCCTACATCGGCTGGCGGGCGCTCGGGTAACGGGGAAGCAACGAAAAAGGGCGGTCCGCCGAGGGACCGCCCCGCGGGGAGCGCCCGGGGGGAGAGAGGCTCCCCGCTTGCTGCCGATCTTACCGCGTCGGTCCCGCCCTGTCGCGTCAGGCCGGAGCCAGGGTCGTCCGGTTCGCCAGGATCCGGCGCCTTCCCGCGTGCTCGAAGCGGATCTCCAGCACGAGGCCGCCCCCGCTGCGGCTCGCGCGGAGCACCGTCCCGGGCCCGAAGCTCGGGTGGACCACCCGCATTCCCGGTACGAAGGACACGGATGCCGGATCGGGTTCGTAGGTGAGGTCGCCGGCCCGCCGCGCCGTGCCGGCGGCCGCCGTCCGGGATGGACGCTCGCGAGGAGGCGCCGGGACCGGCCGGCCCCCGCCTCCGGCCGGACCGTAGCGGACGTCAAGCAGCTCGGACGGTATCTCGTCGAGGAACCGCGATCGGCAGGCAGGCACTCGCGCCCCTCTGACGAAGCGGGCGCGCGGTGTCGTCAGAACGAGGAACCTGCGGGCCCGGGTGATGGCGACGTACATCAGGCGGCGCTCCTCCTCGATGCCCCCGCGCTGCTCCTCGGCGCGCACGTGCGGGAAGAGCTCCTCCACCAGGCCGATGACGAACACACCGTCGAACTCGAGGCCCTTGGCCGAGTGGACCGTCATCAGCGACGGCCCCCGGTCTCCACGCACGTCGTCGGTGTCCGACCGCAGCGACACGCGGTCCAAGAACGCCGCGAGCCCTCCCGCGCCCGACTCGTCGTGTTCGTGGGCGGCGGCGACGAGGGCCTCGACGTTCTCCAGGCGCGCGAGAAGCTCCCCGCGGTACGCCTGCTCGAGATGTTCGCGGTAGCCGACGGCATCGATGACGTGCGCGATGGTGGCCGCGACGCCGTTCTCGGCGGCGAACGCCGACAGCCCGTCCAGCAGCTCGGCGAAGCGCCGCAGCGCGCTCTCCGCACGCCGCTGGAGGGTCCCCGGGCGGGAAAGGAGGGCGCGCATCGCCGCGTGCAGGGAGGTACCGTCCTGCGCGGCGCGTGCCGCCAGCTCTTCCAATGTCCGGGCCCCGACGCCCCGCGGAGGAGCCGCAACCGCCCGGAGGAAGTCTTGATCGGAATCGGGCTGGACCAAGAGGCGGAGCCAGGAGAGCAGGTCCTTGATCTCCTTCCGCTCGTAGAACCGTACGCTTCCCACGACCCTGTACGGCACGCCGCGGGCCGACAGGCGGTCCTCGATCACCCGCGAGCAGGCGTTGGTCCGGTAGAGCACCGCCATCCTCTCGAGCGGGATTCCGGCCGTCCGTGACCGCTCCAGCAGTTCCGAGACGACGATGTCCGCCTCCTCCCGGTCGTCGGCCGCCACGTAGAGCCGGATCGGCTCACCCGAGGGATTCTCGGTCCACAACGTCTTCCCGTGGCGCTCGCGGTTGTAGGAGATCACCGCTGACGCGGCGGCCAGCACGGATCGGGTCGAGCGGTAGTTCTGCTCGAGCTTGATGATCCGCGCGTCCGGAAAGTCCCGCTGGAAGTCGAGGATATTGCGAATGTCCGCGCCGCGGAAGGCGTAGATCGACTGATCCTCGTCTCCCACGCAGCAGAGATTGCGGTGCTGCGAGGTCAGGAGCCGGATCAGCTCGTACTGCAGCCGGTTCGTGTCCTGGTACTCGTCCACCAGGAGATAGCGGATGTCGCGCGCGTAGCGGGCGGCGATCTCCGGCCGGCGGCGGAAGAGGCGGATGACCTGCACGAGCAGATCGTCGAAATCGACCGCCCCGGCGGCGCGCAGGCGTTCCTCGTAAGTGCGATAGCACCGGGCGGCGAGCAGCTCGTCGGGAAACCGAGCGGAGGCCTCCGCTTCATCCGGATCGACGAACCCCGTTTTCCACCGGGAAATGAGCGCGAGAAGCCGCTTCGGGGGGTGGCTGTGGGCGTCCGCGCCGAGCTCGCGCAGCGCCTGCCTGACGAGCGCCCGCTGGTCGGCGCTGTCGTAGACCAGGAATCCCGGCGGGTAGCCGGCTTCCGCCGCATGCCGGCGGAGCAGCCGGAGCCCGAAGGCGTGGAACGTCCCCACGTAGGCGTGCCCGATCTCGTAACCGAGCAACCGCTCGACGCGGGTGCGCATCTCGCCGGCAGCCTTGTTGGTGAAGGTCATGGCCACGATCCCGGCGGGATCGACGCCGACCGATCCGATGAGGTGCGCGATCCGGTGGGTGATGACCCGCGTCTTGCCCGACCCGGCTCCCGCAAGGATCAGCAGCGGCCCCTCGCCATGGGTCACCGCTTCGCGCTGGGCGGGATTGAGGGTCGAAAGGTAGCGTTCCGGGTCGAGCATCGTCCCTCCGAAAAAAGCGATTCTGCCACACCCGGCGCACGCCGCTCAGGAGCGAGAAAGGAGGGCGCGGAGAGACGCACCGCCGAGGGCCGCGCCGGCGCAGGCGGCGAGGAGCACCGGAGCGGCGAGAAGGGGAGCGGGGGAGAGATCGGGCCGCTGGGAGGCCAGCCGCCAGTACAGCAGGGCGGCGGCCGCCGCCGCGGCGGCGCCCACCGCGACTGCTGCCAGCGGGCGCGGGCGGCGCGGCAGAAGAGCTCCACCCGTCACCGCGGAGACGACCGCGGCGGCGGCCAGGAGGAGGGCGATCCGGCCCGGTCCGGCCCCGCCGAGGAACCGCGGCCCGGAGGCGAGAGCCGCCAGGCAGACCCCGCCCGCCGCCACCAGCGGAGCGGTGAACGCCCGCTGCACCCGGCTCAGATCGCGGGGCGGCCTCGGAGGAAGGCGGATCACGGTGACGGTCCCGCGGTCGCGACGCCCCTCACTCGACGGTGACGCTCTTGGCGAGATTGCGCGGCTGATCGACGTCGCAACCGCGGAGCAGCGCGATGTGATAGGCGAGGAGCTGGAGCGGGACGACGAGGAGTGCGGGGAGGAGAAGGGGCGGCGCTTCGGGCACCTCGATGACGTGGTCCGCCTTTCCGCGCAGCTCGCCGTTCCCGGCGGTCGTGACGGCGATGAGGACGCCGCCCCGCGCCTTCACCTCCTCCATGTTTCCGAGCATCTTCTCGTACACGTCGTCCCGCGGCGCCAGGGCGACGACCGGCAGCGATTCGTCGATCAGGGCGATCGGTCCGTGCTTCATTTCGCCGGCCGGATAGCCTTCGGCGTGGATGTACGAGATCTCCTTCAGCTTCAGTGCCCCCTCGAGCGCGATCGGGTAGTTGATCCCCCGGCCCAGGTAGAGGAAGTCGGTCGCGTCCTTGAACTTCTTGGCCAGGTCCTGAACGGGACCTTCGTCCTCGAGGACCTTCTCGAGCAGGGCTGGCAACCGGGCCAGCTCGGTCAGATGGCGCCGGACCTCCTCGCGCCCGAGGGTGCCCCTCGCCACGCCGATGCGCAGCGCCATCAGATGGAGCGCCGCGAGCTGGGCGGTGAACGCCTTCGTCGACGCCACGCCGATTTCGGGGCCGCAGTGCGTGAGGACCGTTCCGTCCGCCTCCCTCGTCGCGGTGGAACCCATGACGTTGCACACCGCGACGCTCTTCGCTCCCCGCGCCCGCGCCTCGCGCAGGGCCGCGAGGGTGTCGGCCGTCTCACCCGATTGGGTGACGATCGTCATCAGGCTTCGCCGGTCGACCAGCGGATCCCGGTAGCGGAACTCCGAGGCGTAGTCCACTTCCGTTGGAATCCGCGCGAGGCGCTCGAAGAGGAACTTCCCCACCAGCCCCGCGTGCCAGGAGGTTCCACAGGCGACGAGATAGACGCGGTCGATCTCCCGCAGGTCGCTGTCATCCAGCGGGAATTCCTCCTCGGAGAAGAAAACCTCGCCTCGATCGAGCGAGATCCGCCCGGCGAGCGTCTCCTGGATGGCGTGGGGCTGCTCGTGGATCTCCTTCAGCATGAAATGCCGGTACCCACCTTTCTCGGCGAGGATCGGGCTCCAGGAGATGCGCTGGACCTCGAGCTTCTTGGGGGCGCCGTCGGCGCCGGTCACCGTGGCTCCCTCCGGGGTGATGGCGGCCACCTCCCCGTCCTTGAGGAAGACGACGTCCCGGGTGTGCTCGAGAAGGGCCATCACGTCCGAAGCGAGGAAGTTCTCGCCGTCACCCAGCCCGATGACGAGCGGGGGGCCGAGGCGGGCACCGACGATCCGGCCCGGTTCCTCGAGGCTCATGGCGCAGAAAGCGTAGATTCCTGCCAGCCGCTTGCAGGTCCGGCGGACCGCTTCCTCCAGACCGACCTCCCCGGCGCGCAGTTCGCGAGCGATCAGGTGAGCGATCACCTCGCTGTCGGTCTCCGAGCGGAACGTGTCGCCTTCCCGGGTCAACTCCTCCTTGAGTTCCAGGTAGTTCTCGATGATCCCGTTGTGCACGACGACCACGCGGTCGTCGGCGTCGCGGTGCGGGTGCGCGTTCTCTTCGGTCGGCCGTCCGTGTGTGGCCCAGCGGGTGTGCCCGATTCCCTGGCGGCTGCTCGCCACCGGCTCGCTTTCGAGCACTTTCTCGAGGTCGCGTAGTTTCCCCGCGGCCCGGCGGAGCTCGAAGCGGCCATCCACCAGGAGCGCGAGTCCGGCCGAGTCGTAGCCGCGGTACTCGAGCCGTTTCAGCCCCTCGACGAGGATCGCGGTCGCGTTCCGGCCGCCGACGTAGCCCACGATGCCGCACATGACAGATCCTCCCGCGCCGCGCCCGCCCGGGCCGCCTTTTCCCCACAGAATATCCCCCGACCCGCGGCGCGCGGCACGCCGGAGCGGCCGCTGGGTCCGGCACCGGGGTTCAGCGTTTTTCGGGTTCGTTCCGGCGGCGGTCGACCCAGCCGGGGATGTTGCGCTGCCTGGACCGGGCGATCGCGAGGGCTCGGGGCGGGACATCCTCGGTCACGGTGGAACCGGCGGCGACATAGGCCCCTTCGCCCACCCTGACCGGGGCGACGAACTGAGTGTCCGAGCCGACGAACACGCGGTCGGCCAGTTCGGTCCGGTGCTTGCGCACGCCGTCGTAGTTGCAGGTGATCGTGCCGGCCCCGATGTTGACCTCCCTGCCGATGCGAGCGTCGCCGAGATAGCTCAGGTGGGAGGCCTTCGATCCGTCGCCGAGGGAGGCCTTCTTCGTCTCGACGAAATTGCCGACGCGGCAGCCCCGGCCGATCACGCTTCCGGGCCGGAGGTGGGCGAACGGCCCCACCCGGCTACCGGCTCCGATCCGGCTCTCGGCGGCCACCGTGTGCTCGAGAAGTTCGACGCCGCTTTCGACCACCACGTCCGTGAGCCGGCAGCCGCTGCGGATCACGCAGTCCGTACCGACCCGCGTCGCGCCTTCCAGGGCGACCCCCGGGTGGATCACGGTGTCCCGCCCGACGCGCACGGTGTCGTGCACCCAGGTCGTCGCCGGGTCGAGGATCGTGACGCCGTTCCGCATCAGCCGCGCGAGGACCCTTTCGTTGAGGATGCGGTGGGCCTCCGCCAGGTGGGCCCGGCTGTTGACACCGAGCGCCTCCCGGGCCGGCTCGTGGACCACCGCCTCCACACGGGCACCGCCGTCGATGAGGATCCGGACCGCGTCGGTGAGATAGAACTCCCCTTGGGCGTTGTCCGGAGTGATCCGCCGCAGCACGCGCCGGAGTTCGGGCCACCGGGCGCAGTAAGTCCCCGTGTTGATCTCGGACACGGCGCGTTCCGCCGGGCCGGCGTCCCGCTCCTCCACGATCGCGCGGATCGCCCCGTCGGGACCCCGCAGAATCCTGCCGTACCCGGAGGGGTCGTCGAGCACCGCGGTCAGCACCGTCAGGGCCGCCTTCCGGGACCGGTGGCGGCGGACGAGCCCGCGGAGGGCGGCAGCGGGGAGGGCCGGCACGTCCCCGCAGAGGATCAGCACATCCCCGCCGAATCCCCGAAGGGCGGCGCCGGCCCGGCGGACCGCGTCGGCGGTCCCGCGGCGCTCGGTCTGGATGACGTACCGGGGCCCCGGCCCGAGCTTCTCGCGGACCTCGTCGGCCTGGACACCCACCACGACGACCACCGGATCGGTCCCGGCGCCGCGGGCGGCGCGGAGGACGTGCTCCACGAGAGGCCTGCCAGCCGCCTCGTGCAGCACCTTCGCTCGCCGCGAGCGCATCCGCGTTCCCTCGCCGGCGGCGAGGATGACCGCGGCCAGGGGCGGCTCAGAGCGCCGGAGGCTCTTCGAGGCTTTCCGGTCCGGCGTTCGGCGCATGGCTCGAACCCTCCCTTGGGAAGGCGACCTCCGAGGGCGGTTCCACCAGCGCGACGTAGCCGGGCATCTCGCGGAGCGAGTCGAAATCCGGATCACCCAGGCAGTAGGCCCGGTTGTCGGGGTCGGCCTCGATCGCCCGTCCGAGATGGACCAGCGCCTCCTCCGCCCGGCCGGCGAGCGCGAGCGCCGACGCGCGGACGTAGGCCACGCGGGCGATCGGGGCCCCGCCCCGCTCCGCTTCGTCGAGCGCCGCGAGGGCCTCGTCGAAACGGCCCTGGTTGGTCAGGCAGACCGCCTGGTGCAGCCACTCGCTCGCGTTCTCCGGCCTCGGGGGTGCCGGGGCGAGCCGCGTGCGGCAGGCCTTGAGGTGGACGCGGGCCCGGTCCACGATCTCCGCGACGTCGGGCTGGCCCTGATAACGCTCGATGAACTTCTCGAAGGCGGAGGCCGCCGCCTCCCACTTCTGCTCGCCGGCGTAGAGCTTCATCGCCGCGGCGTAATCCCGCTCCGCCGCGACGTGCCGCTCGTCGGCGTGGGGGTCCTTCTTCTTCCGCCGGGTGGTCTTCGCAGCCGACATCGGGCAATCTCCGACCGGAGAGGCGCCGCACGCGGGGCGGCGCGGGAGCGGCGCGGATGGTAAGTCGCCACCCAGGGGGTGTCAAACGGCAGGGCCGGTGGGTGGTCCTCGGTCTCGGCGCCAATCTCGGCGACCGCCAGGCCGCCCTCGCCCTCGCCCGGCGGCGGCTGATCGAGGAGGGATGGCGCTGGACCCTCGCCTCGCGGGTGATCGAGACGGCGCCGTGGGGCGGGCCGCCGGGTCAGCCCCCGTACCTGAACCAGGTGCTGGCGGCGCCCCTGGGGCCGGAAACGCTCCCGCCGCGCCGGCTTCTCCAGCTCTGCCTCCGGATCGAGGAGGAGGCGGGCCGCCGCCGGACGGTCCGCTGGGGCCCCAGGACGCTGGACATCGATCTCCTCGTCTACGGGGACCGGCAGATCGACGAGCCGGGCCTGACCGTGCCGCACCCGCGGCTGGCCGAGCGCGCCTTCGTTCTGGTTCCCCTGGCGGAGATCCTCCCCGACCTCCCGGTGCCGCCCGCGGGCCGGACGCCGGCCGAGATGCTGGCGCGCTGCCGGCGCGGGGACCGCTTGCCGCCGGTGCGGCCCTGCCCGTAGCATCCGGTCCCGCCATGCGATCCCGGTACATCGCCATCGAGGGGCCGATCGGCGTCGGCAAGACGGTGCTGGCGCGCCGGCTGGCGGCCCTGTGGGACGCCCGGCTGGAGCTGGAGCCGGTCGACAACCCGTTCCTCGAGGCCTTCTACCGGGACCGGCGCGGCGCAGCCTTCTCCGCGCAGATCTGGTTCCTCGTCACCCGATACCGGCGGCAACTGGATCTGATCCAGCGCGACCTCTTCCATCAGACCACGGTCGCGGACTACTTGTTCGAAAAGGATCGGATCTTCGCCTTCCTGAACCTCGACGACACGGAACTGGCCACGTACGAAAAGCTCTACCACCTGCTGGCGGCCGACGTGCCCAAGCCCGACCTCGTCGTCTACCTCCAGGCCAAGGTGCCGGTGCTCGCGGAACGGATCGCGCGCCGCGGGCGGGAGGTGGAGCGGCGGATCTCCGAGGCCTACCTCGAGGAGGTGGTGAAGGCCTACGACCACTTCTTCTTCCGATTCGAGGAGGCCCCGCTCCTCGTCGTGGACACCAACGACTTCGACCCGGCTCACGACGCCACCCAGCTCGACGATCTGGTGCGCCGGATCGAGAGGATGGACCGCGGCGGGGTGGAGTACTACCGCCCCGGAGGGTGACTGGTGCCGGCACGCCTCCGCTGGTAACGTCGGGGGGGCCGCCCGGCCCCGGCGCCCGGATCCCGAGGACCGGGACGCGGAGGGGGCCGGCCGGGGCCCCGGTCGACCAGCCAGCGACCCCCACCCCGCGACCGTAGGCTCGCCGGCGGGGAGGTGGAGGTACCGATGAACGAGAACCGGCGCGGCGCTTCGCCGCGTGCCGCTGCCCCTGTCAAGGTCACCGTCCCGGAGGTCCGCGCCCGGAAGGGCGGGGATCCACTGGTGATGCTGACCGCCTACGACGCCCCGACCGCGCGCATCGTCGACGAGGCGGGCGCCGATCTGATCCTGGTGGGCGACTCCCTGGCGATGGTCGTCCTCGGTCACGAGGACACCCTGCGGGTCGGAATCGAGGAGATGGCGCACCACACCTCCGCCGTGGCGCGGGTGCGGCCCCGGGCCCTGGTCGTCGCCGACATGCCGTTCCTCAGCTACCACACCGGACCGCGCGACGCGGTGCTGGCCGCGGGGCGGTTGATCCGCGCCGGGGCGGAAGCGGTGAAGCTGGAAGGGGGGCGGAAGCGGCTGCCGGTCGTGCGCGCCTTGCTCGACGCCGAGATTCCGGTCATGGGGCACCTCGGCCTGACCCCGCAGTCTCTCCATGCGATGGGCGGCTACCGGGTGCAGGGCCGCGCGGTGGAGGAGATCGACGCGCTCGTGGCGGACGCGCGCGCTCTGGCGGCCGAGGGGGTGTTCAGCATCGTTCTGGAGGGGATACCGTCCCGCGTGGCGGCCCTCATCACCGCCGAGGTGCCGGTGCCCACGATCGGTATCGGCGCCGGCGCGGCCTGCGACGGCCAGGTCCTCGTCATCCACGATCTGCTCGGGCTGACGCCCGGACCGGTCCCCAAGTTCGTCCGGCGGTACGCGGACCTTCACGGGGCGGCGGTCGAGGCCGTGCGGCGGTTCGCGGACGACGTCCGGGGCCGCTCGTTTCCCGCGCGGGAGGAGAGCTATCGCCTGCCGCGCGAGGTGGCGCGCGCGCTCGAGCGGCGGGGTCTGGCGCGCGCGGGAGACTGAATCGGAGCGGCCATGGACCTGATCCGCCGCGTGCACATGATGCGGGAGATCGCGGGGGAAGCCCGCGGGCGGGGGAAGAAGATCGGCCTCGTGCCGACCATGGGCGCCCTGCACGAGGGACACCTCTCGCTCGTGCGCAAGGCGCGGGAGCTGGCCGACGTCGTCGTCGTTTCCGTTTTCGTCAACCCGACGCAGTTCGGTCCCGCCGAGGACTACGACAAGTACCCGCGCGACCTTCCCCGGGACGCCGACCTCTGCATCCAGGAAGGGGTGGACTTCCTGTTCGCTCCGGAGGCGGCGGACATGTACCGACCGGGCCACCGGACCTTCGTCGAGGTGGAGGGCCTTTCGGCCGTTCTGGAGGGAGCCTCCCGGCCCGGACATTTCCGCGGCGTGTGCACCGTGGTTCTCAAGCTGTTCAACATCGTGAAGCCGCACATTGCCGTCTTCGGCCAGAAGGACGCCCAACAGGCGATCATCATCCGGAGGATGGTGGAGGACTTGAACGTCGACGTGGAGCTGGTGATCGCCGAGACGGTGCGCCACGACGACGGCCTGGCGATGTCCTCCCGCAACGCCTACCTCAACCCGGAGGAACGGCGCGCCGCCAGGCAGTTGTACGCGGCGCTGGCGCGGGCGGAAGAGCTGGTGAGCACCGGGGAGCGGTCGGTGGAGAGAATCGAGGCCGCGGCCCGCGAGGTGCTGGCCGCGAACCCGCTGGTGCGCCCCGACTACGTAGCGGTGGTCGACCCGCGGGACCTCGCTCCGCTCGAAAGGATCGAGGGCGAGGCTCTGCTCGCGCTGGCCGCGTGGGTCGGAGAGGCCCGGCTGATCGACAACACGATCCTGCGCCCGCCCGCGTCGGAGGAGCGTACGAGGGACGGCGGATGAGACGGACGTTTCTGAGGGCGAAGATCCACCGCGCCGTGGTCACGGAGGCGAATCCGGACTACGTGGGGAGCCTCACGCTGGACGAAGCGCTGATGGAGGCCGCCGGGTTGCTCCCCTACGAGAGGATCGAGCTGTACAACGTCACCCGAGGCACCCGGCTCGCGACCTATCTGATCAAGGGACCGCGTGGCGCCGGCGATTGCTGTGTCAACGGAGCGGCCGCCCGGCTGTGCCGGCGGGGGGACCGGGTCATCATTTGCGCCTACGCCGACCTCGAGCCGGAGGAGATCGAACGGCACCGGCCGCGGGTCGTTCTGGTCGGCGCGGACAACGGAGACTTCGAGGTTCTCGAGGAAGAGGGCGCCCGAGCGCGCGCCTGAGCCCCACAAAAAGCACACCCCCGGCGGTCGGCCGGGGGTGTCGCGCGGCGCGGACGTCCTGCGGTGGGGGATCGTGGTTGTCGGCCGCGCCGCCCGTCTGTGCCGCCGCGGGGCGGCGCTCGTCGTATCGGACGGAAAGCCGGCTCCCTTGAGCCGCTCCCGAGGTGCTTCCCCGATGGTGCGCTGCCGCGCCGGCGGGGCGCAGGTGCGGCCTGTTCCATGCCACCTCCCGCAGCCGGGACGCGCGCGCCGATCGGCCC
>RFHH01000046.1 GCA_003696075.1 Acidobacteriota bacterium | reverse complement strand
GGGCCGAAGTCCCCTGCAGCCGAGCAGAGCACCTCGAGGGGAGGGCAAAGGGGGCCGCGCGGGGGGGTGGCGAGGTACCGGTTGAGTGCCGCCAGCGCCGGGACCGGCCGGCCGGCGCGATGCAACAGGTAGATGAGGGTCTCGCCCGCCGCCTGCGCGCCCTCGCCGCCTCGGCGGCGGTGGAACTCGGCCTTGGCGATGAAGTGTTCGACAGCCGCGTCCACCTGTCGGCCGGCGAGGCCCGAGAGGAGAATCCGGTGGTCGGTGAAGAATGCTTCGAAAGGAGGTGGGCCGGGCCGGCGCAGCCGCGCCGGCAGGCTCTCTCCGGCGCGGCACAGGTCGATGGCGCACTCGAGCGCAGGACCCGCCTCGAGCCAGGGGGAGACGCGCACGGCGCGCCGAAGGAGTGCGGGGTCGACGACCGGGGGATCTCCCTCCGCCACCCCCGGATGCTTCGCGATCAGATGGGCGAGGTCGACGGCCCCTTCCGGGGAGCCGGCCGGCTCGCCGGCGGCCCGGAGCAAGGCCGCGCTGAGGTCGCCGTGGAGGCGCTGAATCGCCTCGGCGGCGGCCGCACTCCGCTCTTCCCGACCGATCGATTCGTCCTCCGCCAGGAAGTCGAAGGCAGCCCCGTACTCGCCCGCCTCGACGGCCAGGCGAAGGCCGGCGGCGGGGTGAGCTCCTTCGTGGAGCGCGATCCGGATCAGCTCCGAAAGGCGGCGTCGCGGAACGGCAGGCCGTTCGGAGGCGAGCCGCTCGATCGCTTCGGCGACGGGACCGGTCTCGCCCAGTCGTCGCCATATCGGCCAGGCCGCGGCGATCTCCCCCCGCTCCAGGAGTTCCCGTCCCAGGGCGCGCGCGATCCTGTCCGCCGCCTTCTCGTAGGCCGTGCGGGTTTCCGGGGAGACCGGAGGGCCCTCCGGCTCGCCCCACACCGGCAGCCCGAGCCGAAGCCGCTCGGCGAGGAGCCGGGCGGCCAACCGCTCGTCCGCGTTCCCCGACCGGTCCGCCAGTTCGATGAGCCGGCCGACGAGCGCCTCCGGGCCGCGACGAGCGGCCTCGTCGAGCGCGGCGAACGGATCGTCTGGCATCGGTCGCTCCTCGTAGGCCGCGAGATTATAGTGAGGTGCATCCCCAATGGTGCGTTCCTTCGTCGCAACTCGGTGAGCCCTCGGCAGTTGGCGCGCCGGACCGCGCGCTTTACCTGAGATCGGCGCCAGGTGCCCGTCTTTCATCGAGTTGGCCTGCGTAGCGCACCATCGAGGGTGCACCTCCCGTATAGTGGAGGGCCGGGCCGGGGCTCTCCCCGGCCGCCCGTCGAAGCCCCGTGGAGGTGCCGTGATCGGCTGCCGCCGCCAACTCCGGACCGCGCTTCTCCTCTGGGCCGCAGCGGCGCTGGTGGCCCTCGGAGCCGCGCCGGAGTGCCCGCACGGCCAGCTCGACTCGCGGTACTGCGACACCGACGGCGACCTGGTCGCCGACCCCCCTGCCGACCCGTCGGCGTGGAAAGATCCCCCGGTGCTCGTCTTCGCCTACACGCCGGTGGAGGATCCGGCTTTGTACCGGCGGGCGTGGCAGCCGTTCCTCGATCATCTCTCGGCGGCGACCGGGCGGCGCGTGGTCTACTTTCCCGTGCAGTCCAACGCCGCCGAGATCGAGGCGATGCGGGCCGGCCGCCTCCACGTGGCCGGGTTCAACACCGGCAGCGTTCCGCTCGCGGTGAACGCCGCCGGATTCGTGCCGGTGGCGATGATGGCGCGACAGGACGGAAGCTTCGGCTACCGGATGCTGCTGATCACTCGTGCCGACGGGCCGATCGCGGACGTCGCCGGTCTTCGGGGGCATGAGATCGCCTTCACTTCGCCGACCTCGAACTCCGGCGCCAAGGCCCCGCGCGCGCTCCTGAAGGCGGAATTCGGGCTGGAAGAGGGGAAGGACTACCGCTCGACCTACTCCGGCAAGCACGACAATTCGATCCTGGGGGTGGCGCACGGAGACTACGACGCGGCCGCCGTCGCCAGTACGGTTCTCGACCGGATGGCGGAAAGGGGGGTCGTCGACCGGCGGGCCTTCCGCGTGCTCTACGCATCCCAACCTTTCCCGACGACCGCCTTCGGGTACGCGCACGATCTCGCCCCGGAGCTGGCCCGGAAGATCCGAGAGGCCTTCTTCACGTTCGATTGGACGGGGACCGAGCTGCTGCGCGAGTTCGCGGGAACGGCGGGAAGCCGGTTCGTGCCCGTGGACTACAGGAAGCACTGGGAGGTCATCCGGCGCATCGACGCCGCCAACGGCGTCCGCTACACCTCCTGGCGCTGAGGGCGCCGTGCCGGAGCGGCCGCTGCTCGAAATCGAGGGTCTCGTCAAGGCCTACGGCCGCATCGCCGCGCTCCGCGGCGTGGATCTCAGTCTCGGCAGGGGAGAGGTCGTCGCCCTGATCGGGCCGTCCGGGGCAGGGAAGAGCACCCTCATCCGGTGCGTCAACCGCCTGGTCGAGCCGACCGCCGGAAGCGTGCGTCTCGACGGCCTCGAGATCACCCGATTGAGGGGGCAACGGCTGCGGCGCGCCCGGCGGCGCATCGGGATGATCTTCCAGGAGTTCGCGCTGGTGGACCGGCTCACAGTCCTGGAGAACGTGCTGACCGGCCGGCTGGGGCACCTCGGCACGTGGCGCAGTCTTTTCAAGCGCTTTCCCCCGGAAGACGTCGCCGAGGCCCGGCGGCTCCTCGATCGCGTCGGTCTCGGCGGGCTCGAGGGGGAGCGCGCCGACGCCCTTTCGGGCGGCCAGCGGCAGCGCGTGGGGATCGCGCGGGCGCTGATCCAGTCCCCCGAACTCTTGCTGGTGGACGAACCCACGGCGAGTCTCGACCCGCGGACGGCGCGCGCGATCATGAGACTGATCGTCGAACTGGCCCGCGAACGCGGCGTCGCGGCCATCGTCAACATTCACGATGTCCCGCTGGCGACGCGCTTCCTGCCGAGAATCGTCGGCCTGCGAGAAGGACGGATCGTCTACGACGGCCCCCCGGAGGGACTCACCCCGCAGGTCCTCACACGGATCTACGGCGAGGAGGACTGGGAGGGCGCGGAACGGGCGCCGGGGGATCGCGCGCCGTGACGCCGCGGCGGTTCCCGAGAGCCTCGTGGTGGGTTCTGGGCGGGGCCGCGTATCTCGCCTATGCCGCGGCGTCGCTGCAGATCGATTGGGGTCGCGCCGCGAAGGGGGTCGCGCGGGGAGCCGCGTTCGCGGCCGCCCTGCTCCACCCGGACTTCGCGAGCCGGTGGGGGGAGATCCTCGAGGGGCTGGGCGAGTCGCTGGCGATGACCGTCCTCGCCACCGCCGCAGGAACGCTCCTCAGCGTGCCGGTGGCGTTCGGCGCGGCGCGGAACATCTCGCCGCTTCCGGTCTACCTCGCCTGCCGCGCAGTCGTCGTCCTCGCCCGCAGCTTCCACGAGCTCATCGTCGCCATCTTCTTCGTCGTGCTGGTGGGCTTCGGCCCGCTGGCGGGCGTTCTGACCCTCGCCTTCGCGACGGTCGGGTTCACCGGGAAGCTGCTCGCGGAGGCGATCGAGGAGGTGGCCGGTGCCCCGGTGGAGGCGCTGCGTTCCGCCGGGGCGGGACCCTTGCAGGTGATCCGCTTCGCGATCGTCCCGCAGGTCGTCCCGCGCTTCGTCGGCCTCACCGCCTATCGTCTCGACATCAACTTCCGGGAGTCGGCGATCATCGGCGTCGTCGGGGCAGGGGGGATCGGCGCGACCCTGAACACGGCATTCGACCGCTACGAGTACGGCGTCGCCGGAGCGATCCTGCTCACCATCGTGGCCCTGGTCCTCGCCGGAGAGACACTCTCCGGAGCGGCGCGCCGGAGGCTCTCGTGAGAGGCCGCCGCCGGACGCGCGCGCTGCGTGCCGCCGGCGCGGCGGCGGCCGGGGCACTGCTGCTCGCCTCCGCCCGCTACGTGTCGGCGCGCACGCTCTGGCCCTTCGTGTGGGACGGACCGCGGCAGGCCGCGGACCTCCTGCGCCGCATGTTTCCCCCCGACTGGACCTATGCGAGAGATCTGGTCGGGCCGCTTCTGGAGACGCTGCACATCGCCACCCTCGGCACCCTGCTCGCGCTCGCCATCGCAGGACCGGTGGCATGGCTCGCCGCCCGGACGACCACTCCGCATCCCCTTTTTCGGGCTCCGGCGCTGGCCGCGATCGCCGTCTCCCGGTCGGTCAACAGCCTGATCTGGGCCCTGCTGCTGGTGTCGATCTTCGGCCCCGGAGTGCTGGCCGGCGTGCTGGCGATCGCCTTCCGATCGGTCGGGTTCGTGGGGAAGCTCCTGTACGAGGCGATCGAGGAGGTCGAGCCCGGCCCGCTCGAGGCGCTGACCGCGGCGGGAGCCGGACGGCTGCAAGTGCTTCGTTTCGCGGTCGTGCCGCGGATCGCTCCGGTCTTCGCCGGGGTCGCCTGGTTCCGGTGGGACATCAACATCCGCGAAGCCACCGTGGTGGGTCTGGTCGGGGCCGGAGGCGTCGGGCTCGCCCTGGACGCGGCCGTGTCGGCACTCGAGTGGGCGCGCGCGGGGATGATCCTGATCCTGATTCTGGCGCTGGTTCTCGCGGCGGAGACCCTGTCCGCCCGGGCGCGCGCCGCCGTGCGCTGAGGCTCTAGCGGGGAGTCCCCGGCGGCGAGCCGTCCTTCGGCCTTTCCCCGTCGCGGCCGGCGTCGTCCTCGTCGAGGATTCTCATCGCGGGGGTCTCCAGATCGTCGAACTGGCCGCTGCGGACGGCCCAGACGAAGGCGACGACCGCCACCGCCGCGATCGCGAGCGCGAGGGGGAAGACGACGTAGAGCACCGACATCGGCGACACCCTAACCCGGATCAGTCATGAAACCTCGGAACGGCACGGCGCAGATGCCGCTGGATGGGCCGCGCGCAAGACGGTGCGTCCGAGGCGTCCCGGGCCGGGACGCCCCCGGGAGCACCGCCGCTGCCGGCCCCGCCGCGCGGAGCGCGGCCCAACGGCTGTGAAGTGCATCCGCAATGGTGCGTTGTTCCGCCGAAGTCGTTGGAGGATGGCAGGATCCGGCCTCGAACGGATCGAGGCCCGAACGTCGGCCGAAAGGTCCGTCCGTCGTCCAGTTGCGTCGCGCTTCGCACCATCGGGGGAGCACCTCCCGGCGGATGGCCGGACGGTCCGGCGGACCGTCCTGCCGCTGGGAGACCGGGTCCGGGCCGGGGGGGCCGATCGCCCCGGCCGGCGATCCGATGCGGCGCCATCGCCGAGGGAATCATGGGCGGACCGGGCTAAGCCGGTGCGGCCGGGAACGTGCGCGCCCGATGGGAAAGCGTGAGCACGGTCAGCGAACTCATCGGCATCAGCACCGCCGCCACCAGCGGGTCGATGGCGCCGGCCATCGCCAGGGCGGCGGCCACGAGATTGTACGCCGCGGAAACGATCAGGTTGCGCCGGATCGCGGCGAGGGTCCGCCGGGCGCCGCGGACCGCGGTGACGACCCCGTCGAGGCCGGGACGCTGGAGCGCGATGTCCGCCGCCGCGAAGCTGGCCTCGGCGCTGCCGTGGGCGGCGATGCCCACCGTGGCGGCCGCCAGCGCGGCGGCGTCGTTCACGCCGTCACCGACCATCACGACCGTCGGCCACCGGCGTCGCGCCGCCGACACGATCCGCGCCTTCCGCTCGGGTGTCGCCCCGCCCGTCACCGCGGAACCGGGCAATCCCAGCTGCGCTCCCGCGGCCCGGGCCACGCGCGGGTGGTCGCCGGAGAGAAGGAACACCTCCCAACCCAAGCGCCGCAGGTCGCGCACGGCCCGCTCGGCCTCGGGCCGGACGGGGTCGCCGAGACCGGCCACCGCGGCGATCTTCCCGTCGATCGCGAGGACCACGGGGGTCTGGCCGCGGCTGGTGCAGGAACGGACCGCCCTGTCCACCCAGCTGGGCCAGGCCCCGGTGCGCCCCCGCACGAGATCCGGGGTTCCGGCCAACGCCACGCGCTCCCGGCCCTCGGGATCGGTCACCCGTGCCTCCACGCCACGCCCGGCTGCGCGGGAGATCGACCGGGCGGACCATCCTCTCGGCCCCCCGCAGAACTCGCGGAGCGCCCGCGCCACGGGGTGCTCCACCCCCTCCTCGATCGCGGCGAGGCAGGACTTCGCTCCGGCGTTCCCGTGCCAGCTCACCACCTCGAGCCGGCCGCTCGTCACCGTTCCGGTCTTGTCGAGGAAGATCGCTCCGGGCCGCGCCAGCCGCTCGAGGGCGGTGCCGCCCTTGACGAGGATCCCGGCGCGCGCGGCACGGCCGATCGCCGCCAGGACGGCGAGCGGCGTCGCGAGGCCCAAGGCGCACGGGCAGGAGACGATGAGCAGAGCGATCGCGTTTTCCACGGCTCTCGATGGATCGGCCGGCCACCAAACGGCGAGGCAAAGCGCGGCCGCGGCGAGCACGGCGAGCACGAACCCGCGAGCCCAGCGGTCGGCGAGTCGGACCACCGGGGCTCGTTCCTGCGCCAGGCCTTCGACCAGCCGCATCAACCGTCCGACACGAGTCTCCTCGCCGGCGGCGGTCACCTCCACCAGCACCGGTCCACCCAGGTTGACCGCGCCCGCATGGACGGTCGCCCCGGGTCCGCGCGTGCACGGCCGCGACTCGCCCGTCAGGAAGGACAGGTCGAAGCTGGTCTGCCCTCGCAGGATCCGCCCGTCGGCCGGCACCGTCTCGCCCGCGAGGAGTTCGATCCGCATCCCGGGTCTCAGCGCTTCCACCGGAACCGCCCTTCGCCGCCCGTCCGCTTCGACGGCCCGGGCCGTACCGGGCGTCACCCGGTAGAGGAGCGAGACCGCCTCGTAGGCGGACTCCTCCCGCCGCTGCTGGAGATAACGGCCGGCCAGCAGGAGGAAAATCACGCCGGTGATCGATTCGAAGTAGACGTGACCGGCGTTGCGCAGCGTGTTGACCGCACCCCACACGGTGCCGGCGGCCAGCGCCACCGCCACGGGCAGGTCCATGTGCGCCACCCCGCTGCGCAAGGCCGCCAGCGCGCCGCGGAAGAAGACCCGGCCGGGCCAGGCGACGGCGACGAGGGTGAGCGCGAGGCCGCCGGCGCGGAACAGGAGGCGGAGCGAGGGGTCGATGCCGTTGAGCATGCCTCCGTACAGGGCGAAGGCGATCCCCATCGCGTTCCCCGCGCAGGCTCCGGCGACGCCCAGGTCGACCAGGCGCCGCCGCCGCTCCGCCAGCCGCAACTCCTCCCCCGCAGAGGCCCGGTGGGGATGCGGGGGGTAGCCGAGGCGGTCGAGTTCGCGCGCGATCCGGCTGAGCGGCACCGCTTCGGGGTCCCACGCGACCTCCACCACCCGCCGGCGGACGTCCAGCCGCGCGTCCAGAACGCCCTCCAGCAGCCTCGGCAGGCGTTCGACCAGCCAAACGCACGCGGCGCAGTGGACCCCCTCGAGGAGCAGCCGCGTGCGGGCCGTGCCGTCGGGAAGCCGCCGCACGTGGCGCTCGGCGAACGAGGGATCGTCGAACGCGTCGAAATCGGCTCCCGAGGCCGGCAGCGCCGGCCGGTCCGCCTGTTCGGCGCGCAGCGCGTAGTAGCGCTCGAGGCCGTGCTCGCGGATGGTCGTGTAGACCACCTCGCAGCCGGCGCAGCAGAAGGAATTCCCCTCGAAATTCCGCCGGGAGGGCGGCACGGGAAGGCCGCAATGGGCGCAGGCGGGCTCACCCACGCCCTGTTCGGCCGGCCCCTTCATCGGCGGACCGCGTTCTCCGCCGTGGCCGCGGCGCGCGGCGGCGCCGCCGCGGCGGGTGCCGGGGCGTGATGCCAGCGCGAGGCGAGGGCGAGCAGTCCCACCGCCACGAGCGCCGCGGCGGCGAGCCGGGGCGCACGCCGGAGGAGCGGCCGCGCGAAAGACAGACCGGCGCCGATGCCGGCGAGGGCGGGCACCGTTCCGGCCCAGAAGACCGCCATGACGGCCAGACCTCCGGCCGCGGAGCCGGCGCCCGCGGCGGTCAGGACGAAGGCGTAGAGCCACCCGCAGGGAAGGAGGGCGGACAGGATGCCCAGCGCGGCCGCTCGCGGCAGCGGCGGGACGCCGCCGAGCCGTCCGGCGGCCGCCGCCAGCGCGCGCGAGGCGCCCCGCACCAGCGGAAGGCGGTCCAACCCCCGGCCCCCGGAGAGCTGCACGAGCCCGAAGAGGATCAGTCCCGTCCCCGCGAGGACGAGCGCCGCGCGGTGCACGCCGAAAAGCGCGCCGCCGAGATCGACGACCGACCCGGCGCCCCCGGCGAGCCATCCCAGGGCCGCGTACGAGACGAGCCGCCCGCAGTGATAGGCGGCATGGGGCAGCGGGCCCGGCGCCCTCGCGGAAGCGACCGACCAGGCGAGCAGCGGACCGCACATCGCCGCGCAGTGCAGCGATCCGAGCAGGCTCGCGGCGAGGACTCCGAGAGCCAGACCGGTCACCGGGTCGCCTCCCGGTCGGGCCGGAGCATGCGCCGGATCGACCCGACATACAGGTCCGGGCCGCGGCGAATGCGGAGCCGGAACTCCCACAGCCCGGGACGGTCCAGCGGCAGCGCCGCGCCGTAGCGGCCCGGTGCGACCGGCGCGAGCTGGGCGCGCAGCCGGTGGGCGGCGCGGGCGTTGTGGAAGGTCTCGAGGTGGACCTCGGCCCCTTCGACCGGACGGCCGTCCCCATCGGTCACCACGACCCCGATGTCCGTGCGTCCCCGGAGAACCAGCGGTCCGGCGGCGAGCGAGACGTGCCAGCCGAGAGCGGCGGACCGCGCGCGCTCCTCGGCGATGCGGTCCCACTCGCGCGCCTTCCGTTCGTAGTCCTCCTCCACGGCGAACGACGGGTCGCGGAGGGCGACGACGATGAGCGTCCCGTACGCGGCCGCCGACATCGCCAAAAGGCCGGTGATCAACGCGAACCAGCGCGTGCGGGCGCTCACGGCGAACCTCCTGCACCGGCGGCGGAGCCGCCGGCGAAAAGCGGGCCCAGCACGTGGTGGCGCCGGACGGTGCGCCACCCGGATCCGTCCTCCACCTGCACGGTGACGTCCGCCCGCCCGCGGCGGAACCTCTCGGCCGGCAGGACGACGTGGATCAGGGCGGTTCCGGAGGCCCGCGGCGGCAAGGTGAGCGGGAGATCGGAGCTGAACCACTCCGCGTCCGCCAGCGCCACGCGGTATGTCCTCTTTCCGGACGAGCGGTTCGTGATCTTGACCTGAAGGGCGCTCTCGACGCGGCCGTCGGGCCGCACGCGGTAGGGCGTGCTGCGCACCCTGAGGAAGTCGATGTCGGCCGCCGCCCGGTGGCCGAGCACCCAACCGAAGCCGGTCAGCAGGCCGGCGAGGACCAGGGGGTACAGGAAGATTCTCGGCCGCAGCATCCGAACGCGGCCGGTCTCGATCGCCTCCTGCGAGCTGTATCGGATCAGTCCGCGCGGCTTGCCCACCCGCTTCATCACGGCGTCGCACGCGTCGATGCACTGGGCGCAGTGCAGGCACTCCATCTGGAGGCCGTCGCGGATGTCGATCCCGGTGGGGCAGGTGGCCACGCAGAGCCCGCAGTCGATGCAATCCCCGAGTCCGTCGCGGCGCCGCCCCTTGCCGCGCGGCTCGCCCCGCCGCGGGTCGTAGCTGACGATCAGGGATTGCCGGTCGAGAAGCACCGACTGGAATCGCCCGTAGGGACACATCAGCGTGCAGACCTGCTCCCGGAAGTAGGCGAAGTCCAGCATCATCAGCCCCGTGGTTCCGGCGACCACGAGGAAGGCGGTCGGGTGCTCCACGGGCGACCGGTGCATCCATGCCCAGAGCCGGTCCACGCCGACGAAGTAGGCGAGGAAGGTGTGTGCCAGGTAGAGCGAGGCGGCGAGGAACGCCGCGTACTTGCCGACTGCCCGCAACGGGTGGAGGGGGGCTCTTCCTCCCGTGGAGTAGTGCCGGCCCTCGAAGAAACGTTCGAGCGGGCGAAAAAGAAACTCCATGTACACGGTCTGGGGGCAGGCCCAGCCGCACCAGATCCGCCCGAACAGCGCCGTCAGCAGGAAGATCGAGACGAAAATCGACAGCACCAGCAGCGCGAGCGGGAGTGTATCGGTGGGGAGGAACGTGTGACCGAAGAACGTGAATTCCCGGGCGGGCAGGTCGAACAGCAACGCCGGCTTGCCGCCGATCTTCACGAACGGCAGCCCGGTGAACAGGACGACGAGGACCGCCGCCACGGCCCTCCGCGCCGCCAGGAACCGGCCCGGGCTCGGACGGGGCCGCAGCCAGCGGCGGGATCCGTCGCGGTTGAGGGTCGAGAGGACCTGCTCTTCCGCAGGAGGTGGAGCGCCCACGGTCATCGCCCGCGATTCAGCGCGACCCCGCCGGCGGGCTCGTGTCCGCCGTGCGGGTCGGCCACGGCGGGATCACCTCCCCCTGCGGGGCTTTCCCGGGAACGGGGTTGCGGCGGAGGCGGGCGACGTAGGCCGACAGGAGCACGATCTGGGTGTCGGTCAGCCGCTCCCCCCACGCGGGCATCCCCTTGAGGGGAACCCCGTTCTTGATGACGCGCGGGATGTCGGTGAGCGTCTTCACGTGGATCCAGGAGTCGTCGGTGAGATTCGGCCCCACGTTCCCGCTGCCGTCGGCGAGGTGGCACTGGGCACAACGTCCCTTGAACAGGCTCGCCATGCCCGTCATCGCCACATCGTCATCCATGAACCGGAGGATCGTATCCTCGTCGGGGGTCAGCTCACCGTACGTCGCCAGAAGCTTGTCCGCGTAGGCGGCCACTTCCCGGTCGAGCGCGTCGTAGATCGTCCGTCCGGGGGTGAAGTGGTAATAGACGACGTACGGGAAGCAGAAAAGGATCGTTCCGACGAAGATGAAGACCCACCAGCGGGGAAGAGGATTGTCGTACTCGCGGATGCCGTCGTAGTCGTGATCGAACAGCTTGTCGCGTTCCGGCTCCCTAGAACTCATCGGTGGGCCCCTCCACCCGGCGTGCCCCCGGCTGTGCGTCGTCCTCGGCCAGCGGCAGCCGGGACACCTCGTCGTACGCCCCGCGGCCGCGGGTCACCACCCTGATCACGACCGCGAGGAAGAAAGCGAAGAAGAACAGCAACAGCGCGACGTCGAGCGTCACGTTGAAACCGTGGAAAGGCGAACCTGCCTGCGCGAACGGCATGTCTCACTCCGAGGCGTCCGGGGTGTCCGCCTGCCCGCTCGCGATACGCCGGCCGGTGTCCGGCGGCGGCTTGGAGATATCGGTTCCGAGGCGGAGCAGGTAGGCCACCAGCGGAATGACCTCCTTCGACTCGAGACCGCTCCCCGCGTAGGTCGGGTCCTCGTCGACCAGCTTCTCGAACACCTGCCTGGCCTGCGCCCGTGCCTGCTCCACGGCGGTCCCGACATCGTAGGGAACGCCGAGACGGCGCCAGGCCCTCACCTTGGCCTCGATGCTGGAGAAGTCGAACTCGTTCTCCAGGAGCCACGGGAACGAGGGCATGATCGACCCGGGACTCGTGTCGGTCGGCCTGTTGAGATGCCGGACGTGCCACGAGACGCTCGCGTTCGACTGCCCGATCCGGTGCAGGTCCGGGCCGATGCGCCGCGAACCCCACTGGAACGGACGGTCATAGACGAACTCCCCCGCCTTCGAGTACTCGCCGTAGCGCTCCGTTTCGTGCCGCATCGGCCGGATCATCTGGGAGTGACAGTTGTAGCAGCCCTCCCGGATGTAGATGTCGCGCCCGGCCAGCTCGAGCGGCGTATAGGGCTGCACCGACGCGATGGTCTTCACGTTGGACTTGATCACGAACGTCGGCACGATCTCGAACAACGATGCGCTGACCACGGCGACCGTCACCCAGACCGTGAATCTCAGCGGCAACCGCTCCCACCGGCGGTGCCAGCGGGCCTGGGCGAAGACGTCGAGCTTCTTGGCGATCTCGGCGACGTTCGTCAGCCGTGACGGGGGGATCGGCTCTTCGGTGTACACCGGGCTCAGCGCTGCGGCCTGCTGCACCGGCTCCGCGTACCGGGACGGACGCCGCGCCCAGGTCGCCACGAGATTCACCACCAGCAGGAACGCCCCCGTGAGGTAGATGGCACCACCGGCGGCCCGCATCCAGTAGTAAGGCATGAGCCGCGTCACCGTCTCCATGAAATCGCCGTACCGCAGCAGGCCATTGGAGTCGAAGGCGCGCCACATGAGGCCCTGGGTGAGCCCGGCGAAGTACATCGGAACCACGTACATCAGGATGCCGATCGTGCCGATCCAGAAGTGCGTGGTGGCCAGGCGCTTGCTCCAAAGCTCGGTCTGGAACACGCGCGGCATGAGCCAGTAGAGCATTCCGAAGGTCATGAATCCGACCCAGCCGAGCGTTCCCGAGTGCACGTGGGCGATCGTCCAGTCGGTGTAGTGGGACAGGGCGTTCACGCTCTTGATGGACAGCACTGGCCCCTCGAAGGTGCTCATCCCGTAGAACGTCACGCCCACGACGAAGAACTTCAGGATCGGATCCTCGGCGACCTTCTGCCAGGCGCCGCGGAGGGTCAGGAGTCCGTTGAGCATCCCTCCCCAGGACGGCATCCAGAGCATGATCGAAAACAGCATGCCGAGGGTGGAGGCCCAGGCGGGGACGGCGGTGTAGTGGAGGTGATGGGGGCCCGCCCAGATATAGATGAAGACCAGCGCCCAGAAGTGGAGGATCGACAGCTTGTAGCTGAACACCGGCCGGTCGGCGGCCTTCGGCAGGAAGTAGTACATCAGCCCGAGGAAGGGCGTGGTGAGGAAGAACGCGACGGCGTTGTGGCCGTACCACCACTGCATCATCGCGTCCTGGACCCCGGCGTAGATCGGGTAGCTCTTCAGCCACCCGGCGGGAACGACCAGGTTGTTGAAAACGTGGAGAACGGTAATGGCGACGATCGTCGCGATGTAGAACCACAAGGCGACGTAGAGGTGACGTTCCCTCCGACGCGCGATCGTTCCGAAGAAGTTGACTGCGAACACGATCCAGACCAGGGCGATGAGGATGTCGATCGGCCATTCCAGCTCGGCGTACTCCTTGCCCTGGGTGTAGCCGGAGGGAAGGGTGATCGCCGCGAGGACGATGATGAGCTGCCAGCCCCAGAAGTGCAGGCGGCTGAGCACGTCGCTGAACATCCTCGCCTTCAGGAGACGCTGTGACGAGTAGTACACCGCGGTGAAGATCGCGTTGCCGGCGAAGGCGAAGATCGCTGCATTGGTGTGAAGTGGGCGCAGCCGGCCGAACGTGAGCCACGGCAGCTCCATGTTGAGCTGCGGCAGCACCAGCTCCAGTGCGGCGAACAGCCCCGCCCCCATACCGACGATGCCCCAGACCACCGTCGCCAGCAGGAACTGCCGCACGATTCCGTCGTCGTAGACGAAGCTCTCGAGCCGCGGGGCCCCGGCATTCTCGCTCGTCGTCTTCATCGGGCGGTTCCCCTCCTTCGTGGTCGCGCTCCGGCGGGCCGGGTGCGCGCAGCCGCGGCGGGCGCCGTGCGCGGTGTCGTCCTCCTCTCCCCCCGAGACTCTCCGGAGCGCGCGAAGCGTGTCAAGGGCGCCGCAGCCGCCCCACGCGAGCGGAAATGACGGGGTCGCGCTCGATCTCCTCGAGCGTCAGCGCCGTCCGCTTGCGCCAGTTGGGACGTTCCAGGGCGGTTCCGGGCACGTTCAACGGTTCCGGGTCCAGGCACAGGTCGTCCAGGGAGGCGAGCACGATAGCCGCAGGACCGGCGGAGAGCCAGTCGAGAAGCCGATCGAGGACCGCCTCCTTCTCGGCGGGTGCGCCGAGGATCCGCGCCAGGCGGGCGCAGTGCCGCCTCCGGGCCTCGATTTCGAGGCGCGCCCGCCGCGGATCGCCCGCGAGGCGGCGTGCGATGTCGGCCCCGCTCCAGAATCCGGCGAAGGTGGCGGTGTCGTGCGTGCTCAGCCCGGCGCAGCTTCCCGGCGGCGGATCCGGCAGCGGCGAGGGCGGCCGTGTCTCGAGCACGAAGGCGTAGGTCCGGGCCCAGCCTCGAAGCTCCATGGTGCGGCGCACCTCGGGGGGGACGGTGCCGAGATCCTCGCCGACGAGGGCGCAGCGGTGCCGGTGGGACAGCAGCGTCGCCAGGGCGGTCAGGTCGCGCCCGGGAAAGCGCAGGTAGGCGCCCTCGTCGGCCGGGAAGCCGGCGGGAATCCAGTACTGGCGGAAGAGCCCCATCACGTGGTCGATCCGCAGCGCGCCGGCGAAGCGCATCTGGTGCTCGAGGCAGAGGGCGAAGTGCTCGTGCCCTTCGTCCGCCGAGCGCTCCGGATGCCACGGGGGGAGATCCCAGGACTGCCCTTCGACGTGGAACGCGTCGGGCGGGGCACCGAGCCGGACGCCCCGCACGAACAGGTCCGGCCGGAACGCCGCATCGAACCCCCGCGGATGGATGCCGAGCGGCAGGTCCAGCAGCAGGGCCGCGCCGCCCGCGCCCCGCGGCGCGAACCCCGACAGTTCCCGCTCCATCGCGAACTGGGCGTACAGATCCAGCCGGGGGTCGCCGCCTTCCCCGGCCCGGTGCCGGGCGTAGGCCTCGGCGAACGGCCGAAGCCGCCGGAAACGCTCGATCTCCTCCCGGGCCCCGCCGCCCGCCGTCCAGACCGCTTCCGCGATCGGGGCGAGGACCGAGCGCACGAGGGACCGGACGCCGGCATGATCGACGAGTGCCCCACGGCGCTGCCGTTCCCGGAGGGCCGCGAAGCCAGGGGACGCGAGGAGCGCTCGGGCCGAAGGGGCCAGCGCGAGCTCCGGCAGGCGGTCGACCGGAAGGAAGGCCTCGTCCCAGGCGAGGCGGCTCGCCGGGCGGTAGGGGCTGGCCTCGTCATCCATCGCGGCGAGGAGCGGGAGGACGCCGACGTACCCGGCGCCGCGGCCGGCGGCCCACGCGGCGAGCCGCCGGAGGTCGGCCAGATCGCCGCGGCCGAGGTTGCGCGCGGACCGCAGCGAGGGCAGCGCCACGGCGAGGCCCCACGTCGGGCCGGAGGCGGGATGCGCGCGCCGCGGCGCGGCGATCAGCCGTGCCTCCGCCCGGCGGCGCGCGGTCCGGCAACGGAGACGATGCAGGCCCGGGGGGATCGGCGGGAACGGGACCCGCGCGGTCCGCGGGCCCGGGCCCCCGGATGGCGGGGTCCCGATCGGGGAACCGACCTGCCGCCCGTCCTCCAGCTCGATCGTGACGTGCAGGGGGCCTTCCGCCTCCCCGGGCGCGAGCCGAACCTCGAACGCGGGCGGCTCGCCTTGGAACCACGAGACGACGGGGTCCACGAGGCGGCCGGCCGCCGCGCTGCGGCGCTCCGCGAGGGCCGCCGGCACGTCCTCCATCCGGCGCACCGGCGCTCCGAGCGCCACCAGCAGCGCGAGCAGGGTCTCCGACCCGACGTCGTGCGGGCGTCCCAGTCCGTCGGTGTGGCGCGGGAGGAGGCCGTAACTCGCGGCGAGCTCCTCGAGCAGAACGCGTTCGTCGGGCATCGGCGGGCGGGGCTCCGGCTACGGCCGGGCGGATTCTAGCGTTCCGCGTCGCACCCCGCCGTTGACAGCAGCGGGGCGCCTGTCTTAGGTTCGAGCGGCTTCCGGGCGGTCCGAGAACCGGGGCCCCACATCCGGGGGGCGTCCCCGCGGCAGGAGAGAGACGGATGTTCGAACGCAGGAGAAGCCAGGTGCTCCTCGCGGCGGTCGTCGCGGCGGCGGCCTCGCTGGCTCCGGCCTTGTCGGCCGGTTTCGGCATCTTCGAGCAGGGGAGCAAGGCGATGGGCATGGCGGGGGCCTTCACGGCCCAGGCCGACGACGGCTCCGCGCTGTTCCACAACGTGGCCGGGATCGCCTTCCAGCGCGAGCGCTCCTTCCAGCTCGGCGGCACCGCGATCTGGATCGCCGACTCGAAGTTCCGCGGGTTGGCGCCGTTCCCAGGGCCGTCCGCGGCGGGCCGGCAGACCGACGCCATCCTGTTCCCGCCGCACTTTTACTACGTGCAGCCGCTGGGCGACGCCTGGTCGTTCGGCATCGGAGTGAACACGCCGTTCGGTCTCGCCACCGAGTGGGACGATCCCGACGCCTGGCCGGGAAGGTTCGTCAGCGAGCGGGCGGAGCTGCGCGCGTTCGACGTCTTCCCGTCGGTCGCCGTCCGTGTCGGCGATCGCTTCGCCATGGGCGTGAGCCTGGTGGCGCGTTTCTCGGACGTCGAACTCAAGCGAAGGGCGGCGGCGGTCGACCCGTTCCTGAACCAGACCGTCGAGATCGCGCGAGTCGTCCTGGACTCGGATCTGGAGAACGACTTCGCCTTCAACGTCGGCCTGATGTACCGGCCCACCGACGAACTCAGCATCGGCCTGAGCTACCGCGACGGAATGTCGATCGACTATCACGGAAAGGCCCGCTTCACCCAGGTTCCGACCGGGAACCAGCAGTTCGACCTCGTCGTGGCGCAGAGCCTTCCGTTCGGGCAGGAGGTGCCGATCGCGACGACGATCGGCTTTCCGGAGATGCTCAGTCTCGGCCTGGCGTATCGGTTCAGCGACGAGCTGACAGCGGAGGCTGACTTCAACTGGACCGGCTGGAGCGCCTTCGAGCGTCTCGACATCGACTTCTCCAGCTCCCAGGTGCCGGACGTGGTCCGCGGGGAGGACTGGAAAGACGTTTGGAACTACCGGGCTGGCGTGAACTGGCGCCTGGACGATGCGAACGAGCTCCGCTTCGGTTTCGTCTACGACCAGACTCCGCAGCCGGACAAGAGCGTCAGCCCGCTGCTGCCCGACGCCACTCGGACGGGGTTCACGTTCGGCTACGGCCGGCGGGGCAAGGCGACGTTCGACGTGGCGCTGATGTTCCTGCCGTTCAAGAAGCGGACGACGACGGTCAGCCAGGACCTGTTCAACGGGACGTACGACAGCACGATCTGGCTCTTGGGAGCCACCGTCGGCTTCTGAGCGGACGGTCCCGCGCCGCCTCCGAGGGCGCGCGAAGGAGGTTTCGGAGATGATGCGCAGGGAACACTGGGTCGCGGCCGTCGCCGCGCTGGCAGTCCTGGCGCCTTCCGCGGCTCCGGCGCAGGTGAGCTTCCGGAAGTACGTGGCGGTGGGCGACAGCCTCACGGCGGGCTACGCCTCGGGCGGCCTCGTGGCCGACCACCAGGCCTATAGCTACCCCGCTCTTCTCGCCGATCGGTTCGGCTCCGAGCAGCCGTTCGAGCAGCCCTGGATCAGCGATCCGGGGATACCGACCCTTCTGGTGCTGCACAGCCTGGTGCCGGGTGTCGTGCTCGACCAGGATCACGACGGCGACGGTACGGCCGATCCGCCGGGCAGCCCGCTCAACCTTTTCCTTCCCCGTCCCTACGACAACCTCGGCATTCCGGGGGCGGCCGTCCGGCACACCGTGCATCCGCCGCCGCCCCCCGGGGATCCGGACCGCCCGTTCTTCTACGACCTCGTCATCCGCGGGGATCTCATCCCCGACGGTACCGAGGACACGGTCGTCCAGCAGGTGGCCGCGTTGCAACCGACGTTCGTGACGATCTGGATCGGGGCGAACGACATTCTCGGCGCGGCGCTGTCCGGGTGCGACGGGAGCGTCGCCAGCCTCGATCCGAACTGGTTCTGTCCCATCACGCCGTCGGAGGCGTTCGACGCCGACTTCCAGTTGCTGGTGGATTCGATCGACGCAACCGGGGCGTCCCTCGCTATCGCCAACCTCCCGGACGTGACGGCGATCCCGTTCGTCCAGTTCATGCCGGAGACCGGCCCGAACGGAGAGGACCTGTACTCGATCGACCGGCAAAGCGGACAGCCCGAGAAGGTTCTCGCCGCCGACTTCGTCCTCCCCGCCGCCCGCTGCTACCTCGAGCAGGGATGCGGGTTCGGCGTGCCCCCGACCCTGCTGGGTGCGCCGAGCGATCTCGTCCAGGGATGCGAGGGCCCGCCCGGGGCGCCGGAGCCGTTCACGTGGGACTGCTCCGCTGGTGCGATGCCGACGAACGCCGTGCTGCGCGCTTTCGAGGCGCAAACGCTCCAGGCGCGGATCGCCGACTACAACGCAACGATCGAGGCCAAGGCGGCCGAGGTCGGGGCGGCTCTG